>NZ_JBLZPH010000047.1:91827-171971 GCF_049199205.1 Shinella sp. M31
GGCTTTTCTCGCCGCGTAAGATCGCCAGTGCCCTGCGCACCACGAGCGAAGAGATCGCTCGGACCGCAGGGCTCGGGAAGGACGCGATCCAGCGGCAGGATCGCATTCGCTCGGACAAGACGCAGCGGCGTCTTCGGGAAATGACCGAGGTCGTCAACAAGGTCGAGCCTCGGTTTGGCTCCGCTCTGATGGCCTATGCCTGGTATCGCTCCGAACCGTTGCCCGGCTTCTCAGGCTTCACAGCGATGCAGCTCGTCCGCGACGGCCGTGCTGACGAGGTTCTCGACTATATCGATGCCGTCGATGCCGGCGTTCACGCCTGACTGAGCCGATGGAGTTTCGAGGAACACTCTACCGGGCGCTCAACCCGATCTATGCGCGCGAGCCGATGTCGGGACGCGGCGCGGAACTCTATGGAGGTCGCTTCAACCGAAAGGGAACGCCGGCACTCTACACAGCGCTGTCGATCGTCACGGCGTTGCGCGAAGCCAATCAGGCCGGCGCCCTGCAGCCGACGACGCTCGTCTCCTATGACGCGGTCTTCGAACGCATCTTCGATACGCGGGACGATATTGCGCTGCGCACTGAAGGCATGGACGATGCGGGCCTGGCGGATCCCACATGGCGCGATCAGATGAAAACGGCCGGAGAGGCGAAGACACAAGCCTTCGCCGGTCGGCTCGTCGCTGCCGGCTATCATGGATTGATCGTGAGAAGCTTCGCACCCGGCGCGACCCGAGACGATGCCAATCTAGTCCTTTGGACGTGGAGCAATGCGGCGCCTTGCCGGCTGACGCTAATCGACGACGAAGGTCGCCTGTCGCGATAGGATCGGTGTCGACCGACCACTACACATCGACATGAAACTGGCCAGCTGGAGACCGCCGCCCTTTTGGTTTTTCACCCATATCGTCATTCAAGAAATCTTGCCTCTTAAGCTCTTGAAACGAATCGAACCGCCGACCCGTCTCTTTTCTAAGCCGGCCAACCTCTTGCTCTGAAATGTCCGGTATGGGGCCGTCTGCGGACTGTGCGGTTCTGGAAATGACGCTGGAAAAGCCGTCTTCAACTGGTCGAGGAGTTTCGCGCGACATCGCGAACAACGGCTCGACTAGATGATCGACCCCCAGCGGCCTCCTTCTTTTAGTGGTTGGCGAGGTGATCCCAGCGACCAACGACCAGCAGTATGGATACGGCATCGCATCTGTGTTGGCCCCGTCTTCTGCTCAGCCCGCTCCGGGAGCGATGCTTTTGGCATCAAGAGTGATCAATCCCGCAACAAGGAACGCTGCGACGGTGGCGAACAGAAAAGCTGCGACGAAGATGCCGGTTGCTCTTATCGCGCTGATGTCCAAGTCGTGCATGAACCAGCGGATTTGGGCCTGCGCATACCAGAGCATGGTAGCCGCAATCGTGAGAAAACCAGCAAGGACTCCCTCCTGCTGAGGCATACTGAAGAAATCGAACCCCAGCACCAGTACAAAGGCGAAGGGCGCGGCGACATAACACTGGCTGAAGAAGGGCGGGCGGAGTGAATTTCGGGTGATCCTGACCGTCTTCGCTCGCAGAAGGGTCACCGCCATGCACAGTGGGTAGATCCCGAAAATGACTCCTCGCGCAATCAGGAGGTTGGATCCGGAGCCAAGTTCCCTGGCGGCCTCCGTGGGATCATATATCGATGGCAGGGCGCCTGAGAGCCCCTGCGACAGCAGCAGAGTGATCAGCAGGAACAGCGGTGGACTCAAAGTCTCCTCGTACTGGTCTTCCGGCTTGTCGGCGAGTTCCATGTCAGCGTAGCTCATCATTCTGAGCGGCTTGACAACCGAGCGCCACATCGTGACGGGATAGAACACCAGCCACGACACCAGCTCGTAGAGTAATTCTTCGAGCGACTTCAGCAGTTTCATGAAGTCCAAGTGCCAGTCCTTCCCGTCCGATGCGCACCTTGGTATAGATCCTCTTACCAGCGCCAGGGTCCGAGGTCACTGCGCCAGCACCAATGCCTCCAGTTGTAATCGTTGAAAACTTCGCACCTGTCGCGAAAGGTAAGGATCCTTGCCGCCCTTGTCGTCTCGGGGCTAGTCTTCGGCGCTGCGCATCTGCCAACGACTGGCATCGGGCACAGTCTCTGATCGGGATCGGCTTCGCCCGCGTGATCTGACACTCGCCTACATCGTCTCGAAAACTCTTTGAGTCTCGGCGAGTGCCCACATTCTCAACGACTGGACGGGGTTCATCCTTCTGCTCGACTTCGGCTATGTGCCGATCAACTCAGTGGAGTGAGCCCCGATGGTTGGTCAAAGACCGGATATTAAACCACAGTTCTTCGCGCCGCAACATTCGAACGAAAGTAGGTAGCACGCGACTTGTAGCGACATCTCTCATGAGAATGGTCTTGCTGTCACCCTTAGGCGGCGTTGCCAAGAAGCACATGCGCGGGAACGGGAACGGCCAGTTGTTCGAAGCTTGGTTTTGCTAGGAGATATCCCTGTACGAGGGATACCCCGAGGTCGCTCAGGACCGACAATTCTCCTGCTGTCTCGACACCTTCACACAGCGGCATAATCTGCAGATCATCCAGCATATTCAGCGTATGCTTGACGATGGTGCGCCTGACTGGATCCAAGTCGATCCCTCGGATTAGAGCCATGTCCAGCTTGACGATGTCAGGCTGGAACTGCGTGAGAAGCCCTAAACCGGAATGGCCCGCCCCAAAATCGTCGATTGCAGTTTTGAATCCCATGTCACGATAGGTTCTCAGGATATGTAGGACATGTTTTGCGTCGAGCTGCTCGTCTTCGGTGAACTCGAAGATAATTCGGTCGAGCGGAAAGCCGGTCTTCATTGCAGTTGCAAGGGTTAACCGTATACATGCCCGAGGCTCATAGACAGCGTTCGGCATAAAGTTGATCGATAACCTGACCTGGTCATTACTGTCGTAAAGTTGAGAGGCAAGTTCAATCGCCTTCACTCGACATTGCTGATCAAAGGCATAGCGATTGTCGGATTGGACCTGCGAAAGGACAGAAGCTGCTCCTTCCCCGTTCGGACCACGTACCAACGCCTCGTGGGCGAAGATTTTTCCGGTTCGCATATCCACGATAGGCTGGAATGCCATCGAAAAGGGAAGCTGAAATGCCGCTCCATCACGGCAGGCGTTACATTGCGTCGACATCGTTAAGCGGTCTCCGTTGCTTGGAGACCCTACAGGCAAGCCATTAAGCATCGGTTCCTATTAGTGATTTTATCCGAAGTTCGTAAATGAGATTCACCCCAGAATCTGGCTTGATGCGAGTGACAATCAATTGTCGCTTATGTCCCTCAGATCGTAGCTCTTGAAGGTATGAGCACCGGGACCGCGGAATTAGGCTTCATAAATCTATACCCTTCTGGCTGCGACACGACCTAACCCGCGAACCGGTTTGTGGTCTATTGATAGGACCGGCAGTTTCCAGGACTTGTACCGCCGTGACAAATGTCCGAGAAGAGGGCGCAAAGCGGCCATAGCCATATGTTTATTTCGCCTTGATGAGATTCGAACCGCGGGCCACCTCGGCCGGCGAGCCGACGCGGAAGGGGAAACAAGTAGTTGCCCGAGTTCGGCATATCGGCATCTTGCCTCCGGTACGCTAATCGCATACCATGGACGTGACGAGAAGAAGGCTTCTACGATGACGACGGTTGAGAAGATTACCATTGCACTGACGCCTGAGATGGCGGGATTTGTGCGAAGCGCGGTCGATGCTGGCGAATATGCGTCGACTAGCGAAGCAATCCGCGACGCCGTGCGTGAGTGGAAGGAAAGACGGGATTTGCTTGGCTATACAGTCGAGGAACTGCGAGCGCTTGTTCATGAAGGCATCGACAGCGGTCCGAGTTCGCGGTCCACGATGGCAGAGGTGAAAGCTGCCGCGCGCCATCGCTTTGAATCTTCACAACGCGAAAGCTAACTGTGCTTTCGATTGTCCGCACGGATCGTGCCGATGAGGACCTGATCGAAATCTGGTCCTACATTGCCGTTGAAAACACAGTCGCAGCTGATCGAGTTCTCGATGCGATTGAGGCGCGCTGGCAGCATCTCGCACGACACCCGTACTCGGGAGTGGCGCGCGACGACATTGCCCCGGGTATTCGGCATCTGGTCTCAGGCGAGTATCTAACTCTTTACCGGCTCACCGGCGGCGCAGTCGAAATCATCCGCGTGCTGCACGGGCGCCGGAAGATTTCCTCCCAGGTCGTTGTTTAAGCGGTGGCCTGTCAGCGTGGCTACGAGCACGAAACCACCAAAACGACATCGCAAGCGTGGCATAACGCTTTTATGGAACTGTGAGAGGTAGTTTCGATTAAGGCCACGGTGACTAACTTTGTTCATCATTATTGCCGCTTAGCTCGATTGCCTCGAGAATTGCCGCCTGCACCGATTTATCCTGTGTGGCCACAGCAGCAGCCAGTTTTAACAAGCGGTCGCGGGCCTGGTGGAGCTGATCGACCAAGGAGACTACGATCGGGAGAGTATCTGCGTTGACCTCCAAATCATAATGCAGGGTGCAGATCAGCCGGATACGTGCGTATTCCATCTCTGAAAACACCAAATCTCCACCATCCTCCTGGGGCGAGATCAATGCCTCCCGGATCCACGCGTCGAGATCGTTTCGCTGAAGATCACCTATCTGCTCGACAATTTCATCAACGCGCATCATTTCAGCATCTCCTTGCGCGGCTCATCCACGTTTCTTGGCTGCCAACTCTCCAGAAATGCTGCCAACTCGGGCTCCTCGCCGGCAGGCAGAACGACTTTGAGGGTAATGAGCTGATGCCCGCGATTACCGGACTTGCGGTTGAAAACTCCCTTGTCACGCAGTCGCAGCGTCTGACCGGTGTTTGCGCCTTTTGGAATCTTCATCGAGACCGGGCCATTGATCGTCGGCACGGTGATTCGGGCGCCAAGTGTCGCTTCTTTTAGCGTGACGGGCACCTCTACATGGATATTGTCATCCTTGCGATGGAAGAAAGGGTGCGGTTCGATATGCAATTCAACAAAGGCGTCACCTGCTGGCCCGCCGCCAAAGCCGGGCATGCCTTGGCCTTTCAGCCGCAACATCTGCCGGTCGGCTGCGCCCTCCGGGATCGACACACTCAGCGTATTTCCTTCGGGCAATGTGATGGTGCGAACGGCGCCATTGGCTGCGTTCATGAAGCTAACCGGCAGTACATAACTCACATCCTGCCCTCGTGCCCGGAATGTGCCTTGTGCCCGCTGCGCGCCCTCGCCAAAAGCGCGCGCCAGAAAATCCTCCAGATCATCATTGCTTGCAAAGCCATCCTGCGCTGCGTGGGAGCCGCGGTGTGATCCATCGGCGAAATCGCGGTAGTAGCGCTGCTGGGGCTTTTCCGCTCCACTGGCATCTATCTCGCCTGCATCGAACCGCCGACGCTTCTCCTTGTCCTTGAGTAGGTCGTTTGCCGCCGAGATCGCCTTGAATCTCTCCTCAGCCGTCTTGTCGTCCGGATGCAGATCAGGGTGAAACTTGCGTGCTAGTTTCTTAAACGCGTCCCTGATTTCCTTGTCGGTCGCGGTACGAGCTACACCGAGTGTCTCATAAGGGTCATTCATGCAGTGATCCCACCTCATCCGCCTCTTGAAATCATTCAGCATGGCTTGGGGCGCGAAAGACACGCCGCTTACTCATGCGTCTTTCTACGCTGTGATCCGGCGCCCTCTGCACCTTCGACCTGCACCAGTACGGTTACGAATTATCTGCAGCAGATGCTGAGCGTGGTGTAAGCTGTCTCCAATGTTGCCAGCCGCGGTGGGTAACCATTAACCTGGTTGTCATCACACGTCATCGGCACGCCGCTAAGCCCACCATCCCGTAGTATATTGCGGGCTTCCAGATTTCATCGGCCCCTAGTCGATTCGAATCTTGATTGATCGAACCGTCAAGAGGGAATTCTATCCTTGAGCTACTTTCAGCCTAGCCACCAGAGGTTCTACCGACACACACCAGAATTGCCAATGACGAGGCGATGAATGCTCTAGCGAAGTTGGAGCGAACGCGCGCAAGCCTGACAGAACGGCGTGTGCGGGACGACATCAAGCCGTTCATCACTTATCGCGCGCCCGCACTTGACGCATAAACCGAAGGCGCCCTCTTTCATCCGATCAAGGGCGGCTTCTATGGCAAAAAGCTCCTTTTGCCCGGTCTCTCCCAGCTCCTCCAGCACTTCGTCGTTGTTGCGTTCTACGGCACGATCATCGTCATCTCGGTTCGGAGGCTGTTGAAAATCATCCTCAATCTTTTCAAGACGTGTTCGCAGCTGTTGCTGTCGGTGGACGAGGATCTGCCTTTACTTGGCTTCGCGCTGCTCCAGATGCTTGGAGGAAGATCTCGACATGGTGGCCCCTCGAACTCAGATGGTTGACGCTCGAATTTACTTCTCGTCGGGCGCCACTGGCATTGATCATGATCAAAAGGGTGGCTCGGTACAGCGTATCTTCCGGCGCGGGCGGGAATCGCGAAATAATCCTGAAGCGCATTGACCAATGATCGCGATGAGCGGCTTTCGCCTTCGCCACCTGGCAAAACCGCCATCGATGACGACGGCACGGCAGGTAGTTGGCGTTAGTCGCGCGCGATGGCCCTCCATAGGCAATGACGTCGCCACCCCATGAACCGAGGGACGGCGCGGTGCAGAAGAGTTCACTATCTCATATAGCGCCGGAACTGGCTAAGCGAGAAGACGAACAGAGCCACTCCGATGATGAGCATCGCCACGAGCTGCGGCCAAACTACATCGAGTCCTGCCCCCCGAAAGAGAACGGACTGCGCTAACATGACAAAATGCGTGTTAGGCGCAGCAAGCATGATGATCTGGATGACCTCCGGCATGCTTTCGCGAGGAGTGACGCCGCCAGACAGCAGTTGCAACGGCATCAGCACCATCATCAGCAATAGTCCGAATTGCGGCATTGAGCCGGCTATGGTGGCAAGGAAGATGCCGAGGCAGGTCATGGCGAAGATGTCGAGCGCGGCGCCGGCGAGAAACAGGATTATCGAGCCGTTGACCGGCACGGCAAGCAAACCTTCAACCACAAACACAAGGGAAAAAGTGGCGGCCGTCAAAACCACAAAGCTCATCGCCAAGACCTTGCTTACCATGATCTCCAACGCGGTCACCGGCATTACCAGGAGGTGCTCGATGGTGCCGTGCTCTCGTTCGCGGATGAGCGCAGCGCCAGTCAGCACGATCGACAGCATGGTGATCGAGGTGATGACGTCGCTGATCGCGCCGAACCATCCCTTGTTGAGCTCGGGGTTGAACCGGGCGCGCAGATCGAGGGCGACCGGCAGAACGGTTTGCGCACGATGGCCGGCTAGAAATTCGTTGACCTCGCCAGAGACAATCGATTGCACATATCCCCCGCCGGTGAAGGCTTGCGACATGCGTGTCGCATCTATGTTGAGCTGGAGGGTCGGCGCGCGGCCGGCGAGGAGATCGCGCTGAAAATTCGGCGGAATGTCGAGAGCGAACGTGTCGAGGCCGGCATCCATGCGGCTGTCCATTTCCTCAAGTGAAATGAGCGACGGCGCCAGGAAGTGGGGAGGATAAAAGGCGCTGGCGATACGCGCAGATACGGCCGAGCGGTCCTCGTCAACGATGGCGATCGGCGCCCGGTTGAGCGTTTCCGGCATCGCCTTGGAGGCGGTGTAGATCGCAGCCGTGAAAGCGTAGACAATCAGCACCAGAAGCATCGGGTCGCGCAATAGGCCGCGCAGTTCCTTTATGCCGAAATGGAGGATGTTCGCCGCCCGCATCAGCGTGCCTGCTTTCTAAGGAACGCCGCGCCGAGGCCGATGAGGACCGGAATGGCGATCAGCAAGGGTACGAAGGCGCCCGACAGGTCAGAAAAGCCTAGCGCCTTGGAGAAGGTGCCGCGCGCGATGGTGACGAAATAGGTCGTCGGGTAGATATGGCCGATCATGGCGCCGAAACCCTGAAGGGAGGATACCGGATCGATGAGACCGGAATACTGCGAGGCTGGGATCATGGTGACGAGCGCGGTGCCGAAGATCGCCGCGATCTGGCTGTTCAGAAATGTGGAGAGGACGAGCCCCATGGCGGTTGCCACGATGACGTAGAGAAACGCCGCCGCCGCAAGAGTTGCGAAACTACCGGTGAAGGGCACCGCGAACACAACGACGGCGAAGGCCGTCAGCAGCAGGAAATTCAGCATCGCCACGGCCACATAGGGGATCTGCTTGCCGATGAGGAATTCCAGGCGCGTCACCGGCGTAACGTAGAAATTGACGATCGATCCCAGTTCCTTCTCGCGCACCACGCTCAGCACCGCCAGCATGGACGGGATCATCAGCAGCAGCATCGGGATGACGGCCGGCACCATGGCGTCGAGGCTGCGCACGTCCGGATTGTAGCGATAGCGGACCTCGAACTGGAAATCGCCTTGCGCGGCTTCCTTGCCGTAGATCTCGCGCGCCTTCTGCGCCAGCCAGGCCATGTGCATGCCTTCGACATAGCCGCGAACGGTCTCAGCCCGCGTCGGCATTGCGCCGTCGATCCAGGCGCCGATGGCAACAGTGCGGCCGCGCGTCAGGTCACGCCCGAAACCCGGCGGGATTTCCAGCGCAAGGCTGATCTCGCCGCTCTCCATGCGCCGGTCCATATCGGTGTAACTGGTGAGCGGCGGCTTTTCGGTGAAAAAGCGCGAACCCGAAAGCTGGAGCCCGTAATCCCGGCTGATAGCGGTATCGTCGTGGTCGAGGATGGCGAAGGAGAGATCTTCTACATCCATGTTGATGCCGTAGCCGATCACGAACATTAGAATGAGGCTGCCAACCGTGGCGAGCGTCGCGCGGATCGGGTCACGCAAGAGTTCGAGCGTTTCGCGCCGGGTATAGGCGAACATGCGACGGAAGTCGAAGAGGCGGGATCGGGCGCGCGGGGTTTCGTCGTGCAAGGGTGGCGGCGCCGATGCGGAGACGGTGGCTCCCTGCGCCGCCGTGGCGTCCTCCAGATAGCCCACGAAGGCCGCCTCCAGCGTATCGGCGGCGCGGCTGGCGAGGATCGCCGCCGGCGTGTCAGTGACGAGAACCTTTCCCGCATGCATCAGCGAAATGCGGTCGCAGCGCTCGGCCTCGTTCATGAAATGGGTCGATACGAAGATCGTGACGCCTTGACGCCGTGACAGGTCGATGAGGACACGCCAGAAACCGTCGCGGGCGACGGGATCGACGCCCGACGTGGGCTCGTCAAGGATCAGGATGTCGGGTGAATGGATTGTTGCGACGGCGAGCGACAGCCGCTGGCGGATGCCGAGCGGCAGAGCGCCGGGCAGCGCATCCATGTAGCCGGCAAGCTCGAACTGCCCTGCCGTCTCTTCGACCCGTACCGGAATTGTTTTCTCGGCAAGGCCGAAAAGGCGGGCGTGCAGTTCGAGATTCTGGCGGACCGTGAGTTCCGAATAGAGGGAGAAGCCTTGCGACATGTAGCCGACGCGCCGTCGGGTCGTGAGGTCGCGCGGATCGATATCCCGGCCGAACAGCCTTGCCTGGCCGCCGGTCGCCTCCAGAAGGCCGGTCAGCATCTTCATGGTGGTGGTCTTGCCGCAGCCGTTCGAGCCGAGGAAGCCGAAAATCTCGCCCCGCGCGATGCGGAAGCTCACGTCGTCCACCGCCGTGAAATCGCCGAAGCGCATGCTCAGGTGATCCGCCTCGATGGCGCTCTCCTCGGCGTTGGCAGCCGGGCGCGGCGGGATGACAACCTTGCGGTAGCCCTCGCGTTTTGCTGGCGGCAACAGGGCGATAAAGGCGGCGTTAAGGTCAGCGGTGCCCGTGCGCTGGAGAAGCTCGGCCGGCGCGCCGCTGGCGAGTATCCGCCCGCCATCCATGGCGACCAACCAGTCGAAGCGCGCCGCCTCCTCCATATAGGTCGTGGCGACAATGACGCTCATGCCTTCCCGGCTGCGCCGGATTCGTTCGATCAACTGCCAGAATTGTCTGCGGGCCAGCGGATCGACGCCGGTCGTTGGCTCGTCGAGGATCAGCAGGTCGGGATCGTGGATCAGGGCACAGCAGAGGCCGAGTTTCTGCTTCATGCCACCCGAGAGCTTGGCGGCGGGCCGGTCGGCGAAAGGCGCGAGCCCGGTAGCGTTCAGGAGCTCGGCTATGCGGCGCTCCCGCTCCTGCCGGCCATGACCGAAAAGTCGGCCGAAGAAGTCGATATTGGCGAACACGGAGAGCGTCGGATAGAGGTTACGCCCGAGACCCTGTGGCATGTAGGCGACGCGCGGATAGAGGCCCTGCCGGTGTACGGACCGCGCCATGTCACCGCCGAGAACCTCGATGCGCCCTTGCTGGACCGCCCGCGCGCCCGCGACCAGCGAGAGCAGGCTGGACTTGCCGACGCCGTCCGGCCCGATCAGCCCCACCACGCACCCGGCCGGTATCTCCAGCGTCACGGTATCAAGAGCACGAGTCCTGCCGTAGGAGAGGCTGATGTTTTCCAGACGGGCCACGCGGGGCTGCACCGGCGTGTTCATCGTCATTGCAGGGTTTCCTGCAAGGCCAGGGGCCATTGGGTCTCAGAATCGATGCGGATGTAGGCTACGCCAGGAAGCCCAGTCTTCACCTGTTGGATATATTTGCGCAGCAGTTCCGGCGCGATCTTCGCCTTGATCCGGAACATCAGCTTTTGGCGCTCCTCCTCGGTTTCGACGGTCTTCGGGGTGAACTGCGCCACATCGGCGACGAACGTCGCCTTGGCCGGGATGACATATTGGGGCGCGGCATCGAGAACGAGCCGGACTTCCGTGCCGATCGCGACGCGGCCGGCCTCGGCCGTTGGCAGGAAAAACGTCATGGAGACATCGCCGAGATCGACGAGGTTGAGCACCCGGCCGCCACTGCCCAACACTTCGCCCGGCTGGGCCACGCGATATTGCACGCGCCCGTCGCGCGGCGCGCGCAGCGTCCCGTCGTCGATCTCCGTGTCGATGGCCTCGATCGCGGCGCGCGCCGCATCGACGGCGGCTTCCGCATCCACGACGAGCGCCCTCGCCGCATTGATCGCGGCTGCGCTTGCCGCAAGCTGCGCCTGGGCGGCGGCGACCGCGGCGGCGGCGCTGCGCTCGGCCGCGCGGCCATTGTCGAGGATCTGCTGCGAAATCGTGTTGCTAGCGGCAAGCTGTTCCGAGCGCGCTAATGTGCGCTGCGCTACATCGTGCTCGGCCTCGCGCTGCGTTATGACGGCTGCCGCCGCCGATTTCTCGGCCTCGCGTTGGACGATCAGCATTTTGGCGGTGTCCACGCCGATCGACGCGCGCTGCAATTGCGCCTCTGCCTGCCGGCGCCGGGCCTCTAGTTCTGCAGTATCCATGTGGGCAAGGATGTCGCCAGCCTTCACAAGATCGCCTTCGTCGACGAGGATGTTCCTGATCCGCCCTGGCGACTTCACCGAGACATCGATTTCCACGGCCTCAATGCGACCATTGCCGCGCGCCAGGCCCTCAGGCAAAGCGGGAACGCGGGATTGCTGCCAAGCATAAAGTCCGCCGGCGGTAAGCGCAGCGAGCGAGAAGATGCCGAGTAGAATGCGCTTGCCGACCATCATGGCGAGACCGGACAGCTCAACGGCCCTAGCGCCAGTTTTTCGTCGTTGCCGCGTTCTTGTGATGGTGCCATCGCTGCTTGCCCCGCACGTGCAATCTCACCAAAATCAAAATCAGTCTTTAGCCGCGGGGGCCTTGATCCGCGTCAATGCAGCAGGCGTTCAAGGAGCGTCTGCTCTGCTGGCTCGACCCATCGGGCCTGTGCCCCTGCAAAGGCCGACGAAAGGGTCCGCTACGATGCCCCATCCTGCCGGCACCTCCCCTTCTTGAGACCAATGCCGGGAGGCCGGAAACGATTATGCAAACTTCAAGGAGATAAACATGGCCGACGACCCTACAAAACTGCCTGTTACACAATCCACGGGGCCAAATAACGTTGCCGAACGGAAGTCCCTCGGGAGCCTCCGCCGCGATATAGATCGGCTTTTTGAGGACTTTCACCCTTTCGACTGGCGACTGCCCTCCCGGATTCTCGGCTTCGAGTTGCCGCGCATCTCGCGCGACGAATGGCAGGTCCTTCCCGCCATGGACCTGACCGAGAAGGAGGACGCTTACGAAATTACCGCCGAACTTCCCGGTCTTGATGAGAAGAACGTCGAGATCACGCTTTCGAATCATACGCTTACGCTCAAAGGAGAAAAACACGAGGAGAAGGAAGAAAAGCAGAAGGGGCACTATCTGTCCGAGCGCCGTTACGGAGCTTTCCAGCGTAATTTTCGGCTGCCCGATGGTGTCGACGCGGACAACATCGACGCCGCCTTCGCTAAGGGCGTGCTGACCGTGCGTCTTCCCAAGACCGCTGAGGCGAAGAAGGCGGAAAAGACGATCGCAATCAAGGCTGCGTGACTTTTGCCGGTCGGCGGCAGTGCGCCACCTGGCGCACTGCTCACCCCCGTAGAGGATTATATTGGAGTGTTAAAATGAGTAGCACATCGTCTACCAACTTCACGCACGCCGCACAGCAGGCCCAGCAATGGGTAAACGAACTCGCAGAAGAGCTGGATTGGCCGCAACCGCGCGCGTATCACCTTCTGAGATGCGTCCTACATACCCTTCGCGATTGGCTGTCTCACGAGGAGATGACGGATCTATCCGCGCAACTGCCTGTGCTGGTGCGGGGAATATACTTTGAAAACTGGAAGCATCTTGAGACGCCCGTTTGGGACCGAAAGAAGGAGGATTTCATTGCGCGCGTAGAGGACGCCTTTTCGGGTGACATGCTTCACGATCCCGATACCGCGGTACGCGCAGTTTTCCGCCTGCTCGATAGGCACATTTCCCATGGCGAGATCGTGCAGGTCAGGGACTCAATGAAGAAGTCGTTGCGCGATCTGTGGCCAGCTGATTGACGCCACTTCCCGAAATCCCCAAAAGCGCGGCGAATCCGTGAGAAATCGTCCAGCGTGATGGTACAGGCGAGCGCCCGCATTCAGGTCACTGATTCGGGACCGCAGCAGTTACCTCATCGCCGCGCCGGCTTCTTTGAGCATATCGCGCACCGCAAGGTCTATTGCCCGCGCGGTGGCTTCGGTAAAGCCCCTCGGATGAAGGCGGGCACCATCTCCCAGCCACTGCTGTTTTTCCTCTTCTAGCAAGACGAAGCCGATTGATGCGGTCACGCCGAAGCCGGTACGCCTTGGCGCGCAATATCGGTCGCCTTGGCCACAATCGTCGGCTTCACCCGTCAAACGTCGCGGTAGACCACCTTCTGGGCAGTGCGTCCTGCCATGATCACGATCAACCGCTCCCTCATCGCGGTATCAGGAAGCGGTCATCGCGTCGCCGCTTACGGGGATACTCGAGAGCGCAAATTGTACGTGAAATGATGGAAATCTTGTGGACCGAGTCGGTCTTTGACAGGGACGCCGCGACCAAGATATGGCCCATTTCCATGATAGGTGACGCGCTCACTCTCTTGCGGGCAGAGCAGGCGGCCATGTCGTTCCGCACCGACAACCATGCGCTCTACCGCTTCTGTGAAATCGTCGGGGGGCACTTCGTTCTCGAGCCTTGCCTCGGTTTGGCGCTCGACATAGACCTTGGCCTTGCCGATAAAATCAGGCCCCCCATCCCCTGCCGCTCGGCAAAGCCCAAGGAATGTTGGCATTGAAACTGTTGCTGTCGATCCAGCATTCGGGTCGACGCGGACGGAAACGAACAGGCTACGGCCGTCCTGCGGCTCTTTGAAACGGCCCTGCATCGTCGTCTCGGTGATCGTGGCCGAGGCCGCCTTGCCTTGCTCCAACATTTGCATCAGTTCGGTATGGGAAAGCGGGGCAACGTCGCGCCACGCCATCCAAGTCTGGAATACGTTGAAGATCACGAGCGCCAGACGGAAGTTACCCGATGCCAGAGGTGTGTTTCGGTCCCTGTCTCGTCACCTGATAGAGTTCGTATCGACTGCTTTCCTTCATATCACAAGAGTTGTATCGTTGACCTTAATCAAACCGATCTTCCGATGGCGCCCGTGGGGTGCGCCGGGATAGGTGTGAATTATGCCCGCGCGCGATCTACCGGGTCTTCAGGGGCGTTTCCTGCAGGCGATCTTTTCACGCCGCTTCGAAGGAGGTGCCGGGTACGCGCTGGCGCTTGCCTCAGTGGCAACGGTGTATAGCGCCCGATTGCTGCTGCAGGATGTGCTCGGCGACACCGCGACCTTTATCGTTTTTATCCCTGTGATCCTTGTCACCGCTATTGCGGGTGGCATGGGACCGGGCCTGCTTGCGCTCGCCCTTTCGTTGGCCGGAGCAATCTATATTGCGGGCACCGACGGAGCGGTGGGACTTCAGGTCGCGATCTTTGCTCTGGTCGGCGCCGCAATCATCTGGATGGGTGAGATGTTGCACCACGCCCGACGCGCCCTCGACAGAGCCGAAACAGTGCTCAAGTCACGCGAGGCGCATTTGCGCTCTATTCTCGATACGGTTCCCGATGCGACGGTAGTGATCGACAATGAGGGACGGATCACATCGTTCAGTGCCGCCGCTGTCCGACAGTTTGGCTACTCGGAAGCGGAGATCGTTGGCAGCAATGTTCATGTCCTTATGCCGGAGCCGTATCATCATGAGCACGACGGCTATATCCAACGTTATATATCGACAGGCGAGAAAAGAATTATCGGTGTCGATCGCGTGGTTGTCGGACGTCGAAGGGACGGATCGACTTTTCCTATGAAGCTCTCCGTGGGGGAGGTACAGTCAGTAACGGGTCGATATTTTACGGGGTTCATTCGTGATCTGACAGAACGTCAGGAATCTGAAGCACGCCTACAGGAAACTCAGGATGAACTGGCTCGAATGTCACGTCTCAACGAACTTGGGGAAATGGCCTCGACGCTGGCGCACGAGCTTAATCAACCACTCGCAGCGATTGCGAACTACGCGCAAGGCTGCGTCCGGCTGCTGAAAGAAGTGGATAGTGGGCCGGCGGCAAAGATGCGAGATGCTCTCGAGGAGACGGTAAGTCAATCGCTGCGCGCCGGCGGCATTATCCGCCACCTTCGGGAGTTTGTAACCCGCGGCGAGACTGAAAAAGCCCCCGAGAACCTCCGCCTACTGATAGAGGAGGCCGCCGCCCTTGCACTCGTCGGATCGCGAGAACAAGGAGTGCGAGCTATCTTCGAGTTCGCCACAGACGGACAACTGATTCTGGTCGACAAAGTGCAGATTCAACAGGTTTTGATCAATCTGATGCGGAATGCCATGGAGGCCATGCGTGAGAGCGAACGACGGGAATTAACTGTCCGCGCCAACAATGGTGACCTTGGGTACATAGTGATCGAGGTGTCGGATACCGGACCTGGCATTGCGGACGAAATCGCAGCTCGGCTGTTCCAGCCCTTCGTCACGAGCAAGGCAAATGGAATGGGTATCGGCCTTTCTATCTCCAAACGCATAATCGAGGCGCATACAGGAGAGATGTCAGCCAGAAGCAATGAGAATGGAGGGGCAACATTCAGGTTCTCATTGCCCGTAGCTAAGGTAGAACCAGCCCATGCACATTGATAGCTATGTGGTTCACGTCGTCGATGACGAGGAGCCGGTTCGCAAGTCGCTAGCATTCCTTCTCACCATGTCAGGGTTTACTCTGCGTGTACACGAATCGGCGACCCACTTTCTCGACGCCGCTCCGACCGTTGTGAAAGGCTGTCTCGTCACAGACCTGCGAATGCCGGACATGAGCGGCATAGATTTACTGGAGCGGCTAAGGATGATGGGAGCTACGATTCCTGCGATTGTCATCACCGGACATGGCGACGTGCCGATGGCGGTGGCGGCAATGAAGGCTGGAGCAATTGATTTTATCGAAAAACCTTTCGAGGACGAAATACTGATCGAAGCCATCAAACGAGCGGCAAGCCAGCTTGATAACGCTGTTGAGATGTCCACCGACGTAGAGTCACTACGGGCACGGCTCGACAGCCTTTCGGGGCGTGAATGCCAGGTCCTGACAGCAATCGTGGCTGGCCTTGCTAATAAGACCATCGCCTTTGAACTTGCCATCAGTCAACGCACCGTGGAAGTCCATCGCGCCAACGTCATGAGCAAAATGCAGGCGAGGAGCCTTCCGGAACTCGTCCGCATGGCGATTGCTCTGGAGGCCGTCGAGCGCCGCCGCTAGCCATCTTCCAGCACGCTACGTAGTTTCCCTTACGGACATGACCGAATTTCGCGAGGGCCAAATTTGCGCGAATGATCTCCCATCGACATCGGGAGACGATCATGGCCCATCTTGAAGAAAAGCGGATGCCGTTCGGCCAGCACGGGATATTCTGCCCGGAGTTGACGCGGGTGTCGGCCAGAACGAGTGGCATGCCCTCGACCTTTTTCCCCGCCGGTGCTGAGATTTACGCACAGGGCGACACAAAAGGTGGCCTCTACCAGGTAGAATTCGGCGCGGTTCGCATCTACCGCCTTCTCGCCGACGGCCGACGACAGATCTCCGCCTTCCACCTGGCCGGTGAGATTTTCGGCTTGCAGGACGGTTCTACCCATCACTTCTTCGCGGAGGCGATCTGCGCCACAGCAATCCGGGTGATGCGCACCACCTCGCTCGATGGCGATCTCGCCGGAGAACTTCTGCCCGTGGCACTGCGCAGCCTGGTGCGGGCGCAGGAGCATTTGCTCGTCCTCGGACGCCAGAATGCGATCGAGCGTGTGGCCGCGTTTCTGATCGACATATGCGACCGCCAGGGCGGTTTACGGCAAATCGAGCTTCCCATGTCGCGCGCCGATATCGGCGATTATCTCGGTCTCAGTATCGAGACCGTTTCGCGTGTGTTTTCCCGGCTTCGCCAGAAGGGCGTCATCCGCCTGCCGAGCCTCCGCAGCGTCGAAATCGTCAAGCCGCAAGCACTGGAAGATCTGGTCGCTTAGAGCCGGCGTTAAACACCACAGTTCCCGTCCGGGTTTCAACCGGACGATTGACGCTCAAATGGAAAGCCCCAGGTCCAGTCGTTGAACCAGCGGGGCGGATACGCAAGGAAAACCTCAATGATTTTGCCGAATGGTGCAACGGTCGCAGTCGTCGATGGGCGATCGATGCTGCTCTTTCAGAATATCGGTCACGACCCGGAGATCGATCTTTCACCCATGCAGCATCCTCGAATGGAGGAGAGCCATGCAGGTTCTGGCGGACGCCACCGCAGCAGCACCGCCAATCCCGACGCGGCACGGCTGGCTGAAGACGATTTCGCCGCCACGG
Organism: Shinella sp. M31; assembly: GCF_049199205.1. Lineage (NCBI taxonomy): Bacteria > Pseudomonadati > Pseudomonadota > Alphaproteobacteria > Hyphomicrobiales > Rhizobiaceae > Shinella > Shinella sp. M31. The sequence goes on from NZ_JBLZPH010000047.1 coordinate 109,157, forward strand.
TGAGCGACGCCCTCAACCGCGCCGTGCTCGCCGGCGAAATTGTACGGCTTCTTATCATCGCGGATGCGCGAACGCTCGGCGAAATGCGCCGTCATTTTCACAAGAGCCTGCAGGACAAGCTGCTGGGCGAAATTTCAAAGGATATGACGGAGCATTCGAAGAAAGACATTGAGGCTGCTATCCGGGCCGCCTGATTGCTTGAAGACATCGATCCATGTGGGAACCAGTTTCAACCGCTCCTTTCAACAAAGACCTCGAACTGGCGGTCATCGATCGTGACGGCACTCACGCTCTCATCTTTCCCTGCCGCCGCACGCTTGTTGGGTGGATCAAATCAAGCACACGGGAACTCGTCGAGGTTTACCCCACCCACTGGCGCTCATGGAGCGACGACACCGTATTCAATGAGAGGTGATGAATGTGGGGCCAAGCGGAGAAAATGGCTCACGGTCGCAAACCAAGGGCCCTTAAACATGCCCTACTTTGACGCGGGTCAACGCTTGCCGGTCCAAAGAGGCCGAGAGTGATCTGGCACAAGGCGGGAATGGTGCCCGCCAGAAGAACGAGGTGAACGTCATGAATGACAGCACATTGAGACAGGATATCCTGGACGAACTCGACTTCGAACCCAGCATCGACGCGGCCGATATCGGCGTGGCGGTGGAAGACGGCATCGTCACTCTGACCGGGCATGTCCCGACCTATGCCCAGAAGCTCACGGTCGAGGACGTCGTCCACAGGGTCAAGGGTGTGAAAGGCATCGCGCAGGAAATCGAAGTCAGACCCTTTGGCACCAACCGAACGGCCGATGACGAAATTGCCAAGCGGGCCGTCAATTCTATCGGCTGGAACACGTCGATCCCCGACAACGCTGTGCAGGTCAAGGTCCAGAAGGGCTGGGTAACTCTCACCGGCAAGGTTGAATGGCAGTATCAGAAGGTAGCGGCCGCAAATGCGGTGCGAGACCTCTCCGGCGTCGTGGGAGTAGCCAACCAGATCGAAATCAAGCAGCACGCCTCGGCATTCGATGTCAAGAAGCGCATCGAAGACGCACTGAAACGCAACGCGGAAACCGAAGCACACGCGATCAAGGTCAACATCCTCGATGGCGGCAAGGTGCGTCTCGAAGGCCGGGTGCATGCTTGGTCCGAACGGCGCGCAGCAGAACAGGCAGCGTGGTCCGCACCCGGAGTGCACATGGTCGACGACCGCATCTCGGTCGGCTGATGCGGGTCAGTCCGGAACGCTAATACAGCACCGTGTGGGGCGGAGACACCAGTTTTCCGCCCCACACCTGTTGCACGCATCTATTTGATGGAGATATCCTATGAAGGCGATGGTGCTCAAAAGATCTCGATCGCGTCTGGTCCTGGTCGAACGGCCCGCCCCCGTCCCGGGACCAGGCGAGATAAGGCTTAGAGTAGAGGCCTGCGCGGTGTGCCGCACGGATCTCCACGTCGTCGACGGCGAGCTGGAACATCCGAAACTGCCCCTTGTGCCGGGACACGAGATCGTCGGCATCGTTGAAGCTGTCGGGCTCGGGGTCGATGCCACGCGCATCGGCCGGCGCGTTGGCGTGCCGTGGCTCGGACACACCTGCGGTACCTGCCCCTATTGCCGGTCCGATGCCGAGAATCTTTGCGACGCGCCCCTGTTCACTGGCTACACGCGCGACGGCGGGTTCGCCACGCATGCGGTCGCGGATGCCGACTTCGCTTTCGATCTCGACCCCAATGCCGATCCAGTGGCGCTGGCACCCTTGCTATGCGCCGGGCTGATCGGCTGGCGAGCGCTGAGGAAAGCGGGCGACGGAAAGCGTATCGGGCTCTACGGCTTCGGCTCGGCTGCCCATATCATCGCGCAGGTCTGCGCCTGGCAGGGCCGCGAAGTCTATGCCTTTACCCGGTCGGGAGATCTGGATGCGCAACGCTTTGCACTGAGCCTTGGCGCCGCATGGGCAGGCGGATCGGAGGAAGCGCCGCCCGTTCCGCTCGACGCCGCCATTATCTTCGCACCCATAGGCGAACTCGTGCCGGCCGCGTTGCGCGCCGTCCGCAAGGCCGGCCGTGTCGTTTGCGGCGGCATTCACATGAGCGACATCCCGTCCATGCCCTATGCGGTCCTCTGGGGGGAACGGGAGCTTGTCTCGGTCGCCAACCTGACGCGGCAGGATGCGGCGACGTTTTTTCCCGCCGCGCGTGCCGCCGGTGTACGAACGCACACGACGATCTATCCCCTCGCCTCAGCGAACGAAGCCCTCGCCGACCTCAGGGCCGGCCGTCTCAACGGTGCGGCGGTGCTGGTGCCGTAAGGCGCCTGCCGGTCAGACGGCGCGGACGCCGAGCGCGCGCATTTTCGCAAGCCACTTTTGGCGCGTGGCGTCGCTTGCGCCTTCCACCATGCCGAACAGCGTCTCCCGAACCGGGCTGATGCCGACGAAGTTCAGGATATTGCGGCGCATGCCGGCGATGCCGTGGCCGAGATACCAGAGCCGGTAGAAAAATGCCGGCATTCCCATGGTCACGGCCACCCGGGCGGACCGGCCCTTGAGCAAGGCCCCAGCGAAGCCGCCCTTGCCCACCTCGGGATAGGCGAAGGCCACGCCGGGGCGCATGACCTGTTCCAGAAAGGCTTTCAGCAGCGCCGGCATTGTCCCCAGCCACAGTGGAAAGATAAGGACGATGTGCTCAGCGTCTTTGATGGCATGCACCGCATCTTCCAGCGTCAGCGGCAGAGGCCGCTTTTCGAAGTCCTCCATCGTGCGAAGAAGGGGGAAATCGAGCGTCGCGATATCGATCAGCCGGACCTCGTGCCCGGCGGAACGGGCGCCGTCGGCATAGCTGGCGGCAAGCGCCCTGCACAGCCGTTTCGGTTCAGGGTCGGGATGGCCGATGATGATGAGGATACGGCGCGGCATGGCGATCTCCTGATGAAACACCATCAAACGCATTTGCACCGTCACCGCCTTGATGCGGGTCAAACGGGATGCTTTCCTCGCCCACGGCGGCGCTCGCGCGCGAAGAACCAGTGCTTGGCCGCTTCAGAGGCGGCTAGATAGGCCAGCGTGATCGCGATCAGTCCGGCGACGACTGGAAGCGGGAGTGGGACGAAGCCGAACCAGTCCGCGCCCGGCAGAAAGGGGATGACGATGGCGAAGGTGGCGACAGCCAGGGTCAGCCAAGAAAGGAGCGCGCTCGGGCGGCTCCGCCAGAAGGGCTTGCGAGTTCGCACGACGAGCACGATTGCAAGCTCGGTGATCAGGGATTCGACGAACCACCCGGTCTGGAAGACCTGCTCGGTCGCCCCGGCGACGAGGAGAAGAAAGGCGAAGGTGACGAAATCGAAGACCGAGCTGACCAGCCCGAACGTCACCATGAAGCGGCGGACGAAGGCTATATCCCACCGCCGCGGCGTATGGACCTGGTCGGGATCGACATTGTCGGTGGCAATCGCCAGCGAGGGCACGTCGGACAGGAAATTGTTGAGCAGGATCTGCGGCGCGAGCAACGGCAGGAAGGGCAAGGCCAGCGAGGCGAAGGCCATCGAGATCATATTGCCGAAATTCGCACTGGTGGTGATGGAGATGTATTTCATCGTGTTGGCGAAGGTTTTCCGGCCATCATCGACCCCGCGCAGCAACACGCCGAGGTCGCGCTCCAGAAGGATCATGTCTGCTGCCTCCCGCGCCACATCCACCGCCCCGTCCACGGAGATGCCGACATCGGCCTCGTGAAGCGCCGGTGCATCGTTGATGCCATCGCCGAGATAGCCGACGACATGGCCGTGCCTGCGCAGCGCCGCGATGATGCGTTCCTTCTGGTTCGGGTCGATCTCGGCGAAGATGTCGTTCTGCGTGACGCGGCGCACCAGCGCCTCCTTCGTCAGTTGGCTCACTTCCGTCCCCGTGAGGATGCGGCGATGCGGCAGGCCGACGGCTTGCGCGAGATGGGCGGCGACATAGCGGTTGTCGCCGGTGATGACCTTCACCCTGATGCCGCGGGCAGTCATTGCCTTGAGTGTTTGGGCCATGCCCGCCTTGGGCGGATCGAGGAAGAGCAGGAAGCCGGAGAAGGCAAGTCCGGCCTCGTCCTGCCGACCATACGCATCCTGCGGTTTTGAACGACGCACGGCCAGCCCCAAGACGCGGTAGCCCTGCCCGCTCCACGCCTGCACCCTCCCATCGATCGCCGCGGTCTGCTGTGCATCCATCGGCATCGGCGCGCCGTCATCGCCAAGGACATGGGTACAGGCAGCGACCACGGCCTGTACCGCGCCCTTGCAGATCATCAGATCCTCCGGCCCGCCCGCACGGCGGACCACCACCGTGAGCCGCTTGCGAATGAAGTCGTAGGGGATTTCGTCCACCTTGGCGTAGGCGGCGAGGTCATCCTCCGGCCGCTTGCCGGCAGCGATGGCCTCGTCGAGCGGGTTTGCCATGCCGACCTGCAGCGTCGCGTTGAGCAATGCCCAGTGCCGCACCTGCGGGGCTTCAACGCCCGAGACATCGAGGCAGGCATCGAGACGGATGACGCCCTCGGTCAGCGTGCCGGTTTTGTCGGTGCATAGGAGGTCCATGCTGCCGAGGTTCTCGATCGCATCGAGGCGGCGCACGATGACCCCGTTCGCAGCCATGGCACGGGCGCCGCGCGCCAGCGTAACGCTGATGATCGCCGGCAGCAACTCTGGCGTCAGTCCCACGGCAAGCGCCAACGAAAACAGCAGCGAATCCACTGCTGGGCGATGCAATAGAAGATTTGCAAAGAAGACGAGGATGACGATGACCAGCATGATCTCCGTCATGAGATAGCCAAAGCGACGGATCCCCCGCGCGAAATCGGTTTCCGGCGCGACATGGCCAACGGTCGCGGCGATCGCGGCGAACTCCGTCGTCCCGCCCGTTTTCACGACCGCCATCGTCGCCGTGCCGCTGCGCACGGAGGTGCCGGTAAAGGCCATGTTCGTCCGCTGGCCGATGAGGGCTTCCGGCCCGCAAATGCCTGCCGTCTTTACGACGGGGAAGGTCTCCCCGGTCAGCGCCGCCTCGCTGACATTGAGGTCGCGCGTCTCCAGCAGGATGCCGTCGGCCGGGACGAGGTTTCCCGCCGAAAGCCGGACGATGTCTCCCGGCACGATTTCCTCGACGGGGAGCAAGGTTTCGCGCCCGTCGCGGAGCACGAGAGCCTTGCGAGCAATACGGGCGGTGAGCGCCTGCGTGGCCCGTGATGCGCCGTATTCCTGCGTGAAGGAGAGAAAGCAGCTCGCCAGCACGATGGCACCAATGATAACAGCTTCGCTTCCCTCGCCGACAATCCCCGATACGATGGCTGCGAAGACGAGAATGAGAACCAGCGGACTACGGAATTGCCGAGCGAACGCCGCCCTCGCGGAATCGCCACGCCCCTGCTGGATCGCATTGGCCCCGACGTCTTTGAGGCGCACCGTCGCCGCCTCATTGGAAAGCCCATTCGCGCCGGTACCTAGCCCAGCAAGAAGCTTATCGACGGGGATCGACCAATAGGCCGACGCTGCATCCACGACCTGTGGCGAGGACGTTTCAGGCTGCATATGCATGTCTCCGGTCCGCCCGTTCTAGGATCTATCAGCTCGACATGAAGCGGTTGAGCCGGATTTCATCGAGTAGCGAACGGGTCATGCCGCCGAAGGCCCATTCCCTCAGCCTGCTGTGCCCATAGGCGCCGGAGACCACGAGATCCGCGTCGTGCCTGTCGATCAGTTCGATCAAGCTTTCAGTTTCGCGGCCGCTTTCCAGGATCTCACTGTGCGCGGTCACACCGTGACGGGCCAGGAAAGAGACCACGTCATTTATGCTCTCGCGCATCCATTCGTCGATGGCCGGGGCGACAGTGGCAACTATGACATCACCGGCCGCCTGCAAGAGCGGCATAGAATCGGCGACCGCGCGGCGTGCCTCGCGCGTGTCCTTCCATGCAACGACGATCTTGCGGCCAACACGGTACTCCGTATCGCTCCCGACGACCAGGAGAGGCCGCCCCAGTTGCAGCACGGCGCTGCCCGGATCGACCCGGCGAGCCGTATCCTTCGTCGCCGCGCCGTCGGCAGCCCCGGTGACGACGATGTCGGCAATCCTCGCCGCTTGGGCCAGCGCATAGGTCGGCCTTTCCTGCGCGACGCGCCAGTCGGTCGCGACAGCACCGGCAACCAGCGCCTCAAACTCCTTGTGCAGGTCCTTGAAACGGCGCTCGTCGTCGTCGCGCATCTGCCGCCACACCTCCGCCGCCAGCTCCGCACCTTCCGGCCCCGTGACCGGAAGATAGGCATCGGCGGCGCAGAAGCCGGTCAACCTGGCGTTCCAACGTTGAGCCAGCTCGCTTGCCGCCTTCACGATCGGAACGATCGGCCCTTCGATATCAAGATTAACAAGAATGGATTTGTAGCTCACTGGACTGTCCTCCGTCCTGCCTGCCCATTTGTTGAGAAGATAGTCGTTTGGGTGGGAGGCACCTTGACGCGGGTCAAACGCGGCCGTGCCGATGCCTCACGCATCTGCCGGTTCGATCCATGTTCCTCGTAAGCCCGCGATGATCTCCACGGCATCCTCGAGCCGGCCGATCGCGGCCGGCTTGCCGGCGCCGGCGAACGCGATGCCTGCCTCGACCTTCGGCCGCATCGAACCGGCTGGAAAATCGCCCGGCTCAAGATCCGATGCCTTCACGATGCCGAGAGGAAGGGCAGCGTCTGTGCCCCAGCCACGATAAACGGCATCGACATCGGTCAACATGAGGAGAAATTCCGCGTGGAGTTGGCGCGCGAGGAGTGCGGAGGCGTAATCCTTGTCGATAACGGCTTCGATACCGATGAGGCTGCCGTCCTCCCGTTCCACGACGGGAATACCGCCGCCGCCCGCGCAGATGACGATGACGCCGCGTTCGACGAGAAAACCCAGCACCTCGGTCTCCAGGATTTCCAGAGGTTTCGGGGAGGCGACGACACGGCGCCATTTGTCGTTGTCGGCGGCAATCTGCCAACCACGCTCCGCAGCCAGCCGGCGGGCCGTTGGCTCGTCATAGATCGGACCGATGGGCTTGGTGGGCGTCGCGAAGGCGGGATCGTGCGGATCGACCTTCACCTGCGTCAAAAGGGCGGCGAACAGCCTGTCCTTGACGGCATTGCCGAGTTCCTGCTGCAGGACGTAGCCGATCATACCGGCGGTTTCGGCGTCGAGCACGTCGAGAGGGAACGGCGAGCTGGGCGTCATGGCCGCCTGGAGGGCGAGCAGGCCCACCTGCGGCCCGTTACCATGCGTGATCACCAGCGCATGGCCCGCAGCGATCAGCTTGGCTAGCACCGCCGCCGCACGGCGAATGTTGGCGCGCTGGTTTTCTGCCGTCATCGGCTCGCCGCGCCGCAGGAGGGCGTTGCCGCCGAGAGCGACGACGATCCGCATGTCAGCCTCCAATAGTGGCGACGAGGATCGCCTTGATCGTATGCATGCGGTTCTCCGCCTGGTCGAAAACCACAGATGCGGCGGATTCGAAAACCTCATCGGTGACTTCCATGCAGTCGATACCGAAGCTGCTGGCGATATCCCGCCCGACCTCCGTCTCCGCATTGTGGAAGGCGGGCAGGCAATGCATGAACTTGGCATGCGGCCTTCTCGTCGCCGCCATGAGGTCGCGGGTCACGCGATAGGGCGTCAGAAGTTCGATGCGCTCTCGCCAGGCGCTTTCGTTCTCGCCCATGGAAAGCCAGACGTCTGTATAGACGAAATCGGCCCCGAGCACAGCTGCGTTCACGTCCTCGTCCATCCGGAAACTGCCACCACTTTTCTCAGCCAGAGCGCGGACATGGTCGCGGAACGTCTCCTCCGGCCAGAGAGAACGGGGCGAGGCGATCCGCATGTCCATGCCCACCTTCGCCGCACCGATCGCCAGTGACGTCGCGACGTTGTCACGCCCCTCACCGACGAAGACGAGCGTCATGTCCGAGAGGTGCTTGTGCGAGAATTCGCGCATCGTCATGAAATCGGCGAGCACCTGCGTCGGATGCGCCTCGTCGGTCAGCCCGTTGTAGACCGGAACCCCGGCATAAGCGGCCAGTTCGTCAGCCTGGTGCTGGCTAAAACCCCGGAACTCGATGGCGTCATACATGCGCCCGAGTACGCGTGCCGTGTCCTTCATCGATTCCTTGTGGCCGATGTGGCTGCCGGAAGGGCCAATATAGGTGACATGCGCTCCCTGGTCGTAAGCGGCGACTTCGAAGCCGGAGCGGGTGCGTGTCGAATCCTTCTCGAAGATCAAGGCAATGTTCTTGCGGACGAGCCGCTGCACTTCCGTGCCAGCCTGCTTCGCCGCCTTGAGTTCGGCCGCAAGACGCAGCAGGTAGCGGATCTCCACGCCGGAGAAGTCGTCCAGCGTCAGCACATTGCGACCATGCAGATTTACGGGCATGTCAGTTCCTCCTTCGTCAGATGGGGTCGCGCGCGATGGGACAGGTCATGCAATGGCCACCGCCACGCCCTCGGCTGAGTTCGGCGCCCTCCACGGTGATGACCTCGATGCCGGCGCGGCGCAGCAGCGTGTTTGTGTAGACGTTGCGGTCGTAGCCGATGACCACGCCCGGCTCGACGGCGACGACATTGTTGCCGTCGTCCCATTGCTCGCGCTCCGACTCGTATGTGTCGCCGCCGGTCGAGACGATGCGCAGGCTTTTGAGCCCCATCGCCTCTTTCACCACTTCGACGAAGGGTTTTTGCTCCTCGACCACATCGACGGCGGCCTCGCCCTCGCCGGGCCGCAGCGAGAACGTGCGCAACCGCTCGACCACTGGCGGATACATGGTAGCGAGATCGCGATCGCAGAGAGTGAAGACGGTGTCGAGATGCATGAAGGAGCGGTCGCGAGGCATCAGGGCGGCGACGACGTGCGTCGCCTCACCCGATGCAAACAGGCTGCGTGCCAGGCCACCGACCGCCTGTGGCGTCGTTCTCTCGCCCATGCCGATGAGCACGACACCACCACCGACCGGCATCACGTCGCCACCTTCCAGGCTAATGCCGGGGCCGGGATTGTCCGGCGAGACGAAGGGAAGGTCAGCATCGCGAAAGCGCGGGTGGAACCGGTAGACGGCCTCCACATTTGCTGCCTCCGGCTTGCGTGCCGGCCAGTACATGGCGTTGACAGAGACCGAACGGTAGATCCAGCAGGAACTGTCGCGCGTGAAGAGCTGGTTCGGCAGCGGCGGCAGCACGAAATCTTGCAGCAGCAACGTCCTGCCCGTCAGCCCAGCCGGCTGGAAGGGCAATTCGGCGCGGGCGATGCCGCCCACCAAAAGCGTTGCAAGCTCGTCGGCCGGCATCTCATCCAGCCAGCCACGCAATTCGCCCACCATGTCGTAACCGACAATCGAGGCGTCAACGCGCCGATCGAGCAACCAGTCGCGGCCTTCCGGCAAGGCCATGGTCTCGGCAAGCAATTCACCGAAGAGATGCACGGTGACGCCGCGCTCGCGCAGCGCGTCGACAAAGATGTCGTGTTCCTGCCGAGCGCGCTTGACCCATAGCACGTCGTCGAACAGCAGGGCCTTGCAATTGTCGGGCGTAAGACGGCGGAGGCTGAGGTCGGGTCGGTGCACGATTACCTCGCGCAGCCGGCCGACTTCGGAGTGGGCACCAAGAGCGGCCATGACGTGTCCTTTCGACGAGTTCAAAGGGCGCTGACGGCGCCGGTCCACATGGCGTAGGCGGCGTAGAGCCCCACCGCGACTAATGCGGCGGCGAGGACCGCTTCAACCGGATGGAAGACGCGCTCTCCTCTCTCCCTGCGCGCCCAGACGAAGAAGACGATGCCGGGCGCATAGAGGATGGCGCACATGAAGAGGTAGGAAAGGCCCGCCGCATAGACGAGCCAGAGGCCGTACACCGTTGCCAGAAGGCCGATCAGCATCGGTCCCTTACGGTTTTCGCCAGCGAGATAGCTTTCACCGGTGATCGCGAGCTTGGCCGCATAGGCGCCGGAGAAGATATAGGGCACCAGGATAGCGGCCGATGCGATGTAGAACAGCGCCTGATAAGTGCTTTGCGCGGAGAGCGTGATGATGAGGAAGACCTGCACCAGGACATTGGTGATGAGGAGCGAGGTCACCGGCACACCGCGCGCGTTCTCACGACCGAATAATTTGGGCATCGTACCGTCCCGTCCCGCGACATGCGGGACTTCGGCAGCAAGCAGCATCCAGCTCAGGAAGGCGCCGATAACAGAGATGACGAGCGCAAGGTTGATGAGGACGGCGCCCCATCGGCCGACTACGGCTTCGAGCACACCCGCCATGGACGGGTTTTTGAGGGCGGCGAGTTCTGGCTGGCTCAGAATGCCGACCGAAAGCAACGAGACCAGCGCATAGAGCGCCAGACACGTGAGGAAACCAAGGACGGTCGCGGTGGCTATGTCCTTGCGCTGCTCGGCGCGGGCTGAGAAGACGCTTGCGCCCTCGATGCCGATGAACACCCACAGCGTTACCAGCATGGTGCTCCTCACCTGGTTCATAATGGAGCCGAGGTCGGCATTTCCGAGGCCGGTGAAATCGGCCTCGAAAACATCCACCTTGAAGGCGACTACAACGACGCCGATGAACAGGACAATCGGCGCGATCTTGGCGACCGTGACGATCATGTTGACCACCGCCGCCTGCCGGACGCCGGCCATGACGAGGAAATGGATCATCCAGAGAAGGAAGGATGCACCCAGCACTGCTTGCCATGTGTTCCCGTCGCCAAAGGCGGGAACGAAATAGGACAGCGCGCTGAAGACGACCACGGCATAGGAGACATTGCCGACCCACGCGCTGATCCAGTAGCCCCAAGCGCTGTTGAAGCCGATGAACGGCCCGAACCCCGCCTTGGCATAGGCATAGGGACCTGCGTCCAGATCCGGCTTCCGGGTCGCCAAAGACTGGTAGACGAAGACCAGCGCCAGCATGCCAACTGCGGTGATGGCCCAGCCGATCATGATGGCGAGTGGCCCTGCCCCGGCCGCCATATTCTGCGGCAGGCTGAAAACGCCCGAACCGACCATCGAGCCGATGACCAGCGCGGTCAACGCGCCAAGCCGCAGCTTGGTCTCTCGCGATGTCGAAATGGAAGTCTTGGATGTAGAGGGAATATCGGCGGCAGTCATGGTTGCATCTCCCAGAGTCCGAAAAATTGTGGAAAGACTGCACCCGATCCGCCCGTATGGCTTTGACGCGCGTCAAACGCGGCCGGAAGGCAGAATTCTCTTAAACGACATCTTGGGTTGACCGGTATCAAAGCCCGGTCGCTGCGGCGGGCGCATATTCGCCGCCGTCCGCAACCGATCGCCAACCATATGAAGGAGAATGTCGATGAAGGCTCTTGTCTACGAAGGACCCGGACGTAAATTTCTCATGGAAAGGCCGATACCCACGATTGCCATGGCGACCGACGCCATCGTGAAGGTTACAAGGACCACAATCTGCGGCACTGACCTGCACATCCTCAAGGGCGACGTGCCGACTTGCACACCCGGCCGCATCCTCGGCCATGAGGGTGTCGGCGTCATCGAGGAGACAGGCGCCGGAGTGACCCAGTTCGCCAAGGGCGACCGCGTGCTGATTTCTTGCATCTCCTCCTGCGGCAAATGCGAATATTGCCGGCGCGGCATGTATTCCCACTGCGTGACCGGCGGTTGGATCCTCGGCAATACCATCGACGGTACCCAGGCCGAATATGTCCGCATCCCTCACGCGGATACCAGCCTCTATCCAATCCCGCAAGGCGCCGACGAGGAGGCGCTCGTCATGCTGAGCGACATCCTCCCCACAGGCTTCGAATGTGGCGTGCTGAACGGCAACGTGCAGCCGGGCGGCACAGTCGCTATCGTCGGCGCCGGGCCGATCGGGCTGGCGGCGCTGTTGACGGCGCAGTTCTATTCCCCAGCCGAGATCATCATGATCGACCTAGACGAGAACCGGCTGGCGGTGGCCAAGTGTTTCGGCGCGACGCAGGCGATCAAGGCGAGCGGAAAGGACGCCGCCCGCCAAGTGCTGGCGCTGACGGGCGGCACGGGCGTCGATACAGCAATCGAGGCGGTCGGCATTCCCGCAACCTTCGAACTCTGCCAGGAAATCATCGCTCCCGGCGGAGTCATCGCCAATATCGGCGTGCACGGCGTCAAGGCCGACCTGCATCTGGAGAAGTTGTGGTCGCAGAACATCGCCATCACGACGCGGCTGGTGGACACAGTCACGACACCGATGCTCATGAAGACGGTACAGGCCGGCAAGATCGACCCGAAAAGGCTGATCACACATCGGTTCAGCCTCGACCGGATCGCCGAGGCCTACGAGACCTTTTCCCACGCGGCCGACACGCGGGCGCTCAAGGTGATTATCGAGACAGACGCCGTGCGGACGCCCCCCACGAGAGCGACAGACGATGCCCTGACCACCACGCTCATGACCCGTACCGGGCTCATGCTCCATGTGCGCACTGTCAAGCCGGAGGACGAGCCGCTACTGGCGGATTTCTTCCGGCATGTCACGCCGCAGGATCTCCGCTTTCGGTTCCTTGGCGGTGTCCGGGAAGTGAGCCACGAACGCCTGCTTGCCATGACGAAGGTCGATCATGACACAACGGAGCACTTCCTCGCCTTCGCCGGCGGCAGCGACGCGATCGTCGCGGCGGCGATGGTGGCTTTCAACCCATCGATGACAAAGGCCGAGGTTGCGATTTCGGTGTGTGCAGACGACCGGCACAAGGGTGTCGGTTGGGAGATGCTGCGCCATGCGGCCCACTATGCGCAGAGACGCGGCGTCAGCACTCTGGAATCGCTGGAAAGCCGGGAAAACCATGAGGCCATCGAACTCGAACGGCAACAGGGCTTCGTCGCCGTCCCCTACCCTGACGATCCGACGCTTGTCCTCATCCGCAAGGATCTCCGGTCCGCCTAAGCCCCGAGTTTCCGGCTTACAACGCGAATTCCTGGTCGAGGCGCGGCACCACGCTCTCCCAACCCAGCTCGCGCCCTATGCGCACGCGCAAGGCTTCCGAGGCTTCGGCCTCCCCATGCACGATGAAGACCTTGCGCGGCGGACGCGGGCACCCCGAAAGCCAACGCATCAGTTCATCGGCATCGGCATGGGCCGAGAGCATGTCGAGATGGGCCACCTCCGCATTGACCGGAATCCAGTCACCATGGATCTTCAGTTCTTTCGCGCCGTCCTGAAGCGAGCGGCCTCTCGTTCCAGCGGCCTGGAAGCCGGCGAGCAGGATCGTGTTGCGCGCATCCGGTGCAAAGGCTTTCAGGTGATGCAGCACACGGCCGCCCGTCGCCATGCCGGAGGCAGAAATGACGATCTTCGGAACCCGGCTTGAACTGATCGCCTTCGAAGCCTCGACATCGTCGGTGTAGTGCGCGATGCCGAACACCCTGTTGCAGCTTTCAGGGTCAAGCCGATGATCCCTCGGATGCCGGCCCATGAGCCCGGTCGCATCGATCGCCATGGGGCTGTCGAGGAACACGGGTACGTCCCCGAGAACCCCCGCCTGCTTCAGCTTCCAGAAATAGTAGAGCAATTCTTGTGCGCGCCCGACAGCGAAGGCCGGGACGACGAGCGTCCCGCCACGTTTGATCGTGCGCTCCACGACCACCCGCAAGGCCTCTTCGGGGTCGGTCTTGTCGTGAATGCGATTACCGTAAGTGGACTCGATCATGACATAGTCTGCCTCGACCGGCCGGGCCGGGTCCGGCATCAGCGGATCACCGTAGCGGCCGATATCGCCGGAAAAGACGATCCTCTGCCCACCCCAGGCCATCTCCACCGATGCGGCACCGAGAATATGACCTGCGCGGCGGAAACGGAACCATGCTCCATTGGAAAGCCGCACGGTCTGGTCGAATTCAACGGTCGAGAAGTGCTCCACGGCGTTTTGCGCATCATGGACGGTATAGAGGGGAAGAGCCGGCTGATGACGGGACAGCTTGTGCCGGTTGAGGAATTCCGCGTCCTTTTCCTGCAGATGGCCGCTGTCCATGAGGATCAGCTTGGCGACATCGCGAGTGGCGGGCGTCGCATAGATCTTGCCACGGTAACCCTCGCGCACAAGGCGCGGCAAATATCCGCAATGATCGAGATGGGCATGCGTCAGGATCACCGCGTCGATCTCGCGGGGTGACACCGGCAGGGGCGTCCAGTTGAGGTCACGCAGGTTCTTCAGACCCTGGAAAAGACCGCAATCGATCAGGATGCGGTGTCCTCCTAGGGTGAGCAGATGCTTTGAGCCGGTCACGGTTCCGGCAGCGCCAAGCGATTTCAGAGACAGCATGGTTCCCTCCCCTCACAGGCCGCATTTGTCCACGGCGCGGCCGGGCCGTAAATGTCTATTGCCGCGCATAAGGCCATTTCCAGTCGCGGATCTCGGGCATGTCCTCGCCGTGCGCACGCACATAGGCATCGTGCTTGGTGAGCTTCGCCTTCAGCGTGGCGACGAGGCCCGGTTTCCGCTCGGCAACAGCCGGCAGGCGTTCGATCGCCTCGATGGCGAGGTGATAGCGGTCGAGCTTGTTCATCACCGCCATATCGAAGGGCGTCGTCGTTGTGCCCTCCTCGACAAAGCCCTTGACGTGGAAATTCGGATGGTTTGTGCGTTTGTAGACCAGCCGGTGAATGAGATAGGGGTAGCCGTGATGGGCGAAGACCACTGGCCGGTCGCGGGTGAAGATACGGTCGAAGGCCTCATCCTCTATGCCATGCGGATGGTTCCAGGGCGATTGCAATGCCATAAGGTCGATGACGTTGACGACGCGTATGCGCAGATGTGGCAACGCTTCGCGCAGGAGACTGACGGCGGCGAGCGTCTCGAGGGTCGGCACATCGCCGGCGCAGGCCATCACGATGTCGGGGCCAAGCCCGTCCTCCGTGCCCGCCCAGTCCCAGATGCCGAGCCCGGCTTCGCAATGGCGCACCGCCTCCTCAATCGTCAGCCATTGCGGCGCTGGCTGTTTGCCGGCGACGATGACGTTGATGCGGTTCCACGTCTTCAGGCAGTGATCACCAACCCAGAGCAGCGTGTTGGCATCCGGCGGCAGATAAACGCGCACGATGTCCGCGCCCTTGTTGGCCACAAGGTCGATGAAGCCGGGGTCCTGATGGGAAAAACCGTTGTGGTCCTGCCGCCAGACATGAGAGGTCAACAGGTAGTTGAGCGAAGAGACCGGCTTGCGCCAGGGCAATTCACTCGCCACCTTCAGCCACTTGGCATGCTGGTTGAACATCGAATCGACGATGTGGATAAAGGCCTCGTAGCAAGAAAAGAAGCCGTGGCGGCCGGTGAGCACGTAGCCCTCCAGCCAACCCTGGCAAAGATGCTCGCTCAACACCTCCATGACGCGGCCCTGCGGCGCGAGATGGTCATCCGTCGGCAGAGTTTCGGCCATCCACACCCGGTCGGTCGCCTCGAAGACGCTGCCGAGGCGGTTAGAGGCCGTCTCGTCCGGCCCGAAGAGGCGAAAATTGCTTTCAGCGGCATTCAGCCGGATCACGTCGCGCAGATAATCGCCCAGAATTTTTGTCGCCTGCGCCTCGACGGCGCCGGGCACGCCGACCGCAACCGCATAATCGCGAATGTCCGGCGTGTGCAGGTCCTTGCGCAGTAACCCTCCATTGGCGTGCGGACTGGCGCCCATGCGGCGCGAGCCGGTGGGAGCGAGCGCGCTCAGCTCTGGCTTGAGGCAACCGTCCGCGTCAAAAAGGTCTTCCGGATCGTAGCTGCGCATCCAGGCTTCGAGGATGTCGCGGTGGGCAACGTTGGAGCGGCATTCGGAGACGGGGACTTGGTGCGAGCGCCAAGAGTTCTCGACCATCTTGCCATCCACCTCCTTCGGCCCCGTCCAGCCCTTGGGACTGCGCAGCACGATCATCGGCCAGCGCGGCCGGCGGGCCGGGTCGTCGTTCGCCGCCGCGCGGATCGCCGCGATGCGGTCGAAGGCGGCGTCGAGCGCCGCCGCCATGTCCCGGTGCATGGCCTGCGGCTCGTGGCCCTCCACGAAGATCGGATCATAGCCGTAGCCGGTGAAGAGATGGGCAAGCTCCTCGTCCGGCAGGCGCGCCAGAATGGTCGGGTTGGCGATCTTGTAGCCGTTGAGATGCAGGATCGGCAGCACCGTGCCGTCGCTGACCGGGCTCAGGAATTTGTTGGAATGCCAGGCGGCGGCGAGCGGGCCGGTCTCGGCCTCACCATCGCCCACCACGCAGGCGACGAAGAGGTCCGGATTGTCGAACGTCGCGCCATAGGCGTGCACAAGCGCATAGCCGAGTTCGCCGCCCTCGTGGATCGAGCCGGGCGTTTCAGGGGCCGCATGGCTCGGAATGCCGCCCGGAAAGGAGAACTGCCGGAAGAGCTTTTTCAGACCCGCCTCGTTCTGGCCGATTTCCGGGTAGATTTCCGAATAGGTGCCCTCCAGATAAGTATTGGCCACCATACCAGGCCCGCCATGACCCGGGCCGCAGATATAGAGGATATCGATATCCCGTGCCCGGATGATGCGGTTGAGATGAGCATAGATGAAATTGAGCCCCGGCGTCGTGCCCCAGTGGCCGAGAAGGCGCGGCTTGACGTGCTCCGCCTTCAGCGGTTCGCGCAGAAGCGGATTGTCCATCAGGTAAATCTGGCCGACGGAAAGGTAGTTGGCCGCCCGCCAGTAGCGGTCGACCAGCGCGAGTTCATCGTTTTTCGGATCGTTCGCCATTGTGTCGCTCCTTGGCGGCCCGTCCGAACGGGCCGCGCCCATGCAGTCCGGCTTGCTCCAGAAGCCCTATTGCGGCAGTACCGAGTCCACGGCCAGTTGCCCGCAGGCCGTGTCGGTGAACATGTCGAAACCGCGCCGAAGCTCGTCGAGGCCCATCACGACGGACTTCTCGGCGAACTCCGTCTGATAAACCAGGATATTGAGGGGATCGGTGCATTCGGCGAGATTCTGGAGAAAGGCGGATTGGTCCTGAAGCAAGCGCGACGCCGCGCCCATCCAATGGCGGTGCATCGCTATGCCGATCTCGAACGATGCGCGTAAAAGCGGGTCTGCCCCGATTGGCATCATCGGCCAGTCGAAGGCCGAAGCAACCCGTTCCGCATCCGTCGCATTGCCATTGGACATGACAGGCTCCCGCTTTCCGTTTCGTTATGCTGTCACCCTAGGCGGTTTCGCGCAATGAAACTTGATCTGCGTCAATGGAGCTGAAGAGCGCTCTATATAGGGTGGCACCCTGTCCAGCAGGGTGAGCCATCACTCTGTCACGCTAGGACATGTCTCGCGCCCGAACCTGCCGAAGGAGACGTCCATGAACAGTCTGGCGAGCGAGATGTCGCCCCTCCGGCAGATGGCCGACCTGCCGCCCGTTCCCCGGGTGGAGGAGCTGGGAAGCGAGGCCTTCCAGGCAATCGACCGCATGCGGGAGGCGGTCGCCGGGCAGTTCAGCGCCGGCCTGTCGCCGGCCGCGTTCGCGCTGGCGCTGTTCGACTGGTCTATTCACCTCGCCTCTGCTCCCGGAAAGCGTCTGGAGCTCGTCGACAAGGCGAACCGCAAGGCCGCACGCCTGCTTTGCCATATTGCCGCGGCGGCGGCCGATCCGGATGCGCCGCCGTGTATCGAGCCCCTGCCGGGAGACTACCGCTTTTCCGACGCGCGCTGGAGGAAGCCGCCGTTCAGCATCTGGGCGCAGGCCTTCCTTCTCCATCAGCAATGGTGGCATAATGTCACCAACGAGGTGCCGGGTGTTGCGCCGCATCACCAGGACGTCGTGTCCTTCGCCGCGCGCCAGGTCCTCGACGTCTTCTCGCCCTCCAACATGCCATTCGCCAATCCGGAGGTGTTGGAAAGGACGATGCGGTCGGGTGGTATGAATTTTCTCGACGGCTGGCGCAACTGGATGGAGGATCTGGGCCGCCTCGCGACCGGCCAGCCGCCTGTTGGCACGGAGGATTTCGTCGTCGGCCGCGACGTCGCGGCGCCGCCGGGCAAGGTGGTCTACCGCAACCACCTGATCGAGCTGATCCAGTACGCCCCGGCAACCGACACCGTTGCGGCCGAACCGGTCCTGATCGTGCCGGCCTGGATCATGAAATATTACATCCTCGACCTATCGCCGCACAATTCGCTCGTGCGTCATCTCGTCGGCCAGGGCCACACCGTCTTCTGCATCTCCTGGCGCAACCCGACAGCCGCCGACCGCGACCTGACGATGGACGACTACCGAAGGCTCGGCGTGATGGCGGCGCTCGATGCGGTCAATGCCGTCGTTCACGGACGCAGGATCCACGCCGCGGGCTACTGCCTGGGCGGCACGCTTCTTTCCATTGCTGCCGCCGACATGGCGCATCGCGGCGACGATCGGCTGGCGAGCCTGACATTGCTCGCCGCGCAAACGGACTTCACGGAGCCAGGCGAACTCGCCCTCTTCATCGACCACAGCCAAGTGCATGTGCTCGAAAGCATGATGTGGAACCGCGGCTATCTTTCGGCCGATCAAATGGCGGGCGCCTTCCAGCTCCTGCGCTCGAACGACCTGGTCTGGTCGCGCATCGTGCACGAGCACATGATGGGCGAGCGCGCACCGATGATCGACCTAATGGCATGGAACGCCGATTCGACCCGCATGCCCTACCGGATGCACGCCGAATACCTCAAGCGCCTCTATCTCGGCAACGAGCTCGCCGCCGGCCGCTTCCTGGTCGAGGGGCGCCCTGCCGCCATCCAGAACATCCGCGTGCCGATGTTCGTGGTCGGCACCGAGCGCGACCATGTCGCGCCGTGGCGACCAGTCTACAAGATCCATTATCTCAGCAACACCGACCTCACCTTCGTCCTGACCAGCGGCGGCCACAATGCTGGTATCGTCAGTGAACCCGGTCGCCCGCGCCGGCGCTACCGCATCGCCGCGCGCGCAACGGACGGGCTGTGCGTGGGCGCGGATGAATGGGCAGAAACAGCAGAGGCGCGGCCGGGGTCCTGGTGGGAAGCCTGGACGAGCTGGCTCGCTGCGCATTCGGCGCCGGAACGGGTCGCCCCGCCGACGATGGGCGTCCACCGCAAGGGATACAAACCGCTCGCGGATGCCCCAGGTACATATGTTTTGCAAAGGTAAACCGTCGATGGACGACTTTCTCCGCAACAGGACCTTCGACGAACTCCAACCCGGCGACACAGCCTCGATCGTCCGGCTCGTCGGACACGACGACATCGACCTGTTCGCCGCCGTTTCCGGCGACCAGAACCCGGCCCATCTCGACGCCGCCTTCGCCAAGACCGGCCTCTTCGGCCATGTCGTCGCCCATGGCATGTGGACGGCCGCCCTCATTTCAGCCGTACTCGGGACGAGGCTACCGGGACCGGGCACGATATATCTCGGCCAAGAGCTCCATTTCCTCAGGCCCGTCGCTCCCGGCGACACGATCACCGCCACCGTCACGGTAAGGGAGAAGCAGCCACAAAAGCGCATCGTCCTGCTCGACACCGTCTGCACCAACAGAGGAGGCGACGTGGTGTTGAAGGGAATGGCAACAGTGATCGCGCCGGAGACTCCTATCGAGTGGCCACGCACACCACTCCCCGACATTTCACTGAGACGGCACGACCGCTACGAGGCCTTCGTGAAGCGGGCGCGCGACCTCCCGGCGATCCGCGCCGCCATCGTGCATCCCTGTTCGGCTGCGGCCATCGCCGGCGCGTTGGAAGCGCGCAAGGCCGGCCTGCTGGAACCGCTCCTCGTCGGGCCGGAGGCCAAGATTCGCGCTGCCGCCGAGGCCGCGCAGGTCTCGCTCGACGGTATCGAGATCGTTCCCGTCGCGCACAGCCATGCCGCAGCCGACCGCGCCATCGAGCTTGCCGTCTCCGGCTGCGTTTCGGTGCTGGTCAAGGGCAGCCTTCATACGGAGGAGCTTCTTGGCGCCGTCGTCGCGCCCGGCTCCGGGCTTCGCACCGAGCGGCGCATCAGCCATGTCTATGCCATGGACATCCCTGCCTACGACAAGCCGCTCATCGTCACCGACGCGGCGATCAACATCCTGCCGACGCTGGAGCACAAGCGCGACATCTGCCAGAACGCGGTCGACCTGCTGCGCCGGCTCGGCATGGACGACCCGAAGGTGGCCGTGCTCGCCGCCGTGGAGACCGTGAACCCCAAGATGCCCTCGACGCTCGACGCCGCAGCGCTGACCGTGATGGCGGCGCGCGGGCAGATCACAGGCGCGAAGGTCGACGGGCCGCTCGCCTTCGACAACGCCATCAGCATGGACGCCGCGCGCACCAAGGGCATCGTCTCCCCCGTCGCAGGGCAGGCCGACATCCTGCTCGTGCCGGACCTCGAAGCCGGCAATATGCTGGCCAAGCAGCTCATCTACTTCGCCGGCGCCACGGCGGCCGGTCTGGTGCTGGGTGCACGGGTGCCGATCGTGCTGACCAGCCGTTCCGATCCGCTCTCGGCCCGCATCGCCTCGGCCGCGCTCGCCAAGATGGTCGCCGCGCGGCTTCCGGTGGAGGGATTGCCCGCATGAAGACCCTGCTGACCTTCAATGCCGGCTCCTCCACCGTGAAGATCGGCCTTTTCGAACTCAGCCCCGATGGTCCTGTCCGGATCGCCCGCGGCGTCATCGATTTCCGCCACGATCCGCTGACCTTGCGGGTGAGCGAAGATGAGCAGCGGATCGAAGCCGCGCTGGAAGCCCGACCGGACGCGGACCTCAGCGGCATCCTGTCGGAAACCTTCGCCGTCCTCAGCCGCCATTTCGACCTTGGCGAGGTGGCGGTCGTCGGGCACCGCGTCGTGCATGGCGGCGACCGGTTCGACGGTCCCGTGCGCCTCGACGAAAAAAACATCGCGGCCATCGACGCGCTGACAGTGCTCGCACCGCTCCACCAGCCGCAGAGCCTGCGCCTGATCCGCGCGATCGGCAGCGTGCTGCCGGACCTGCCGCAGGCGGCTTCCTTCGACACCGCCTTCCACCGGACGAACGACGCGCTGGTGCGCCGCTTCGCCATCCCGCGGGATCTCTACGACCGGGGCATCAAGCGGTACGGTTTCCACGGCCTCTCCTACAAGTATATCGCAAGAGAACTTGCCCGCCTCGCGCCGGAAAAGGCCGGCGGCAGGGTCGTGGTCGCCCATCTCGGCAGCGGCGCGAGCCTGTGCGGACTCGACAAAGGTATCAGCCGCGACACCAGCATGGGCTTTTCGACCCTCGACGGCATTCCGATGGCGACGCGGTGCGGTGCGCTCGATCCGGGCGTGGTGCTGCATCTCCTCGGACAGGAGGGACTGGCGCTACGCGAAATGGAAGACCTCCTTTACCACAAGTCCGGGCTCCTCGGGGTTTCCGGCATCAGCGCCGACAGCCGCGATCTTCTGGAGAGCGATGCGCCTGAAGCGAAGGAGGCAATCGACCTCTTCGCTTTGCGGATCGCCGGCGAGATCGCCCGGCTGGCCGCCACGGCCGGCGTCGGCGAGAACCAGCCGAAGGTGCGGGCCAATGTCTGCGGCCGGCTGGGCTGGCTCGGCCTCGACCTCGACCCCATCGCCAATGCCGCGAACGCGATCCTCATCAGCACACCGGAAAGCCGTATGGCCGCCTTCGTCATCCCCACCGACGAGGAACAGGTGATCGCCGAAGAAACCGTTTCGCTGCTGGGGAGCACAGGGAAATGACCGCAACCGCCGCCCAGGAACGGCCTGATGTCGCACCCGCCGGCGAGACTGATTGCCACTTCGGCTGGCACGCTCGAACGAAAGAAGAGACCTGCGCGGCGCTGGGCAGCAGTCCAGATGGTCTTCGTCATGACGAGGCCGCCCGCCGCCTCCTAGCCCACGGTCCCAACGAACTGCCGGCCGCTGCCCGTCCTCACCCATTCCGGCGCTTCCTCGCCCAATTCAACAATGCGCTCATATATTTCCTCTTGTCGGCTACCCTCGTTGCGACAGTGCTCGGCCATGCCATCGACGGGGCGGTCGTCGCCATCGTGGTGCTCGTCAATGCCGTTGTCGGCTTCCTCCAGGAAGGCAAGGCCGAGCGGGCACTCGACGCGATCCGCGACATGATTGCCCCGCATACCGTCGTCGTTCGCGACGGCGAGCGGCAGACCGTCGATGCGCGCATGATCGTTCCGGGCGACATCGTCGTGCTCGACGCAGGCGACAAGGTGCCGGCCGACATAAGACTTATCCGGGCGCGCGGATTGAGCGCAGACGAGGCAATCCTCACCGGGGAATCCGTGCCCGCCGAAAAACGCGAGGAGACTGTCGCCGCCGACGCCGCGCTTGGCGACCGGTTGCCCATTCTGCATTCGGGCACGCTCGTCACCACAGGCCAAGGCCAAGGCGTTGTGGTGGCGACCGGCGCGCGCACCGAGATCGGCCGTATCTCCAGCCTCATCGGCAATGCGCAGACGCTGACCACCCCGCTGCTCCACCAGATCAACAAATTCGGCCGGCTGTTCACCTGGTACGCCATCGGCATGGCCGCATTGGTCTTCATCTTCGCCGTGTCGACGCGCGGTTACGACTGGATCGATGCGCTCATGGTGGTTGTTGCGCTCGCAGTCGGCGTCGTGCCGGAGGGGCTGCCGGCCGTTATCACCATCACGCTGGCGATCGGCGTACGCCGGATGGCGGGGCTTAACGCCGTGGTTCGCCGTCTGCCGGCCGTCGAAACGTGGGCGCCACCTCGGTAATCTGCTCCGACAAGACGGGCACGCTGACGAAGAACGAGATGACCGTGCGCCACATCGTCACGGCCGGGAGCGTGACGGCGATCTCAGGGTCTGGCTATGCGCCCGAGGGCGCAATCGCAGCGAAAAACGGAAGTGCTCCACCACCGGACACCGCTCGCGACACGCTCGTGCGCGCGGCACTGCTTTGCAACGACGCCAGGCTCATGGAGCGTGACGGGCAGTGGAGCGTCCTCGGCGATCCCATGGAAGGCGCACTCGTCATCCTTGCCGCCAAAGCGGGGCTGCATCCTGAGACCGAGCGAGCGAGCTGGAGCCGGCTGGATGAGATTCCATTCGACGCCCAGCACCGTTTCATGGCGACGCTGCACAGCGGCCCGGACGGCACGCGCCGCATCTTCGTCAAAGGCGCTCCCGAGCGGGTGCTGGCGATGTGCACAGAGCAGGCGGGCGATGATGGGACCAGCGCGGTCGATCACGATTACTGGCGCGAGCGCATCGACACGGCGGCCGGCGAGGGCGAGCGCGTACTCGGCTTTGCGATGGGGACCGTTGGGACGGACGTCGAGCGGCTGACCTTCGGCATGGTCGAGACGGGCCTGACCTTCCTCGGGATCGCGGGCTTCATCGATCCGCCGCGCGAGGAGGCGATGGCGGCGGTGGCCGAATGCCGCTCTGCCGGCATCGCGATCAAGATGATCACCGACGACCACAACGGCACGGCGGTCGCCATCGCCCGCAAGCTCGCCATCGCCGACGCCCCCAAGGCGCTGGACGGCAGCGCGCTCGACGCCATGTCGGACGAAGACCTCCGCCGCACTGTCGAGGAGGTCAGCGTTTTCGCCCGTACGACCCCGGAGCACAAGCTGCGCATCGTGCGCGCGCTTCAGGCCAACGGCTATGTCGTCGCCATGACAGGAGACGGCGTCAACGACGCGCCGGCGGTCAAACAGGCCGATGTCGGCGTCGCCATGGGCTACAAGGGAACGGAGGCGGCCAAGGAAGCCGCCCAGATGGTGCTGCTCGACGACAATTTCGCCTCCATCGTCGCAGCCGTGCGTGAAGGGCGCACCGTCTATGACAACATACGCAAGGTGATCATGTGGGAGCTGCCCACCAACGGCGCCGAAACGCTCAGCGTCCTGTTCGCTGTCGCCATCGGCGCGACACTGCCGATGACCCCGATCCAGATTCTCTGGATGAACATGATCCTCACCGTCACACTCGGCCTTGTGCTCGCCTTCGAACCCTCCGAGACCGATGTGATGCGCCGCCCACCGCGCCGGCGCGACGCACCGATCCTGTCGCGCTTTCTCGTCTGGCGCATTACCTTTGTCTCATTCGTCTTCATGCTCGGCGTGTTCGGCATCTTCGAATACGCACTTCGCAGTGGCTATTCCGAAGCCGGCGCACGCACCATGGTGGTCAATATGCTGGTGGTGATGGAGATCTTCTATCTGTTCAACGTGCGCTACCTGCACCGCACGTCGTTCAGCCTGGCCGGCGCCATGGGCACGCCAGCCGTGCTCGCCGCCATTGCAGTCGTCGTGATCGCCCAGCTTCTCTTCACCTTTGCGCCGTTCATGCGCGATATCTTCGGCACGGCGCCCATCGCCTTACCTGACGGGCTCGTGGTCCTCGCTATCGGGTTGCTGACGATGGTGATCCTGGAATGCGAGAAGATGCTGATCCAGAGGGCGCGACCGCAAACGCAAGAGGGCAACGCAGCGAGCGCGCCTGCTTGCTGAAACGCCTTGCCCGCCGATCGATAGACGCATTCAACCCGTTGCCGTGCGTCAATGTTCTGAGAGCCGAAAAGGAAGAAAGTGTCGTCGATTCCGCACGGACCGAAGGAGGGATTCTCGATGATGATCCGCGAAATGACGCACAACGAATGCACCGCGACGATTGCCACCCAACGGCTGGCACGGTTGGCCTGCGCCGACAACAACAGCCCCTATGTCGTGCCGATCTGCTACGCCTATTCGGCAAACCGGCTTTTTGCCTTCTCGATGCCCGGCAAGAAGCTCGAAATCCTGCACGCCAATCCCAAAGCGTGCATGCTCATTGACGCATTGGAAACGAGACATCGATGGAAGAGCGTCATCGTCGACGCCCTATTTCATGAACTTCCCGATACCGAAGGCCTGCACGACGAGCGCCTGAAGGCTTGGACGCTCCTCGCAAAGGACGTCGACTGGTGGGAACCAGGCGCATTCAAGCCTCAGCCGCAACCTATCGTGACCACCTCACCCCATGTATTCTTTGAACTCGAAATCCTCGCGATGAGCGGGCGGGAGGCGGTGGACGAAATGAGCGAGGTCTCGCACTAACATCCCTGGCGGGCATACGACCTCACGTCATCGAAGGGCTCTTAGCGCATTGAGGATTACAGCCACGTCGATCGCCTCCTGGAGGATCGCACCTTCGACGGGCTGGAGATATCCGAAGGCTGCCGCAACCATTGCCCCGACTGAGAGCGTAAGTCCGACCGATACGCTCTGTAACGCGATCCGGCGGCTTCGGCGCGCAATTGCAATGGCCTTGGCGAGTGGTGCAAGCTCGTCGACAAGGAGCACGACGCCTGCGGCTTCAGAAGACGAAGCCGCGCCGCGGGCGCCCATGGCGACGCCGATATCGGCCGCCGCGAGCGCTGGGGCGTCATTGACGCCGTCCCCCACCATCATCACCGGGCCGTTTCCGGTCTCCTTTCTGACCGCATCGACCTTGGCTTCCGGCGTAAGGTCGCCGAAGACGGCATCCATGCCAAGCGCGTTGCCGACAACATGCGCGATCTCCGTGCGATCACCCGACGCCAGCACGAGCCTGCGGACGCCTACCGCCCGAAGATTCGCCAGAACCGAAGACGCATCTGCGCGCACCTGGTCCTTGAGAACGATCATGCCCGCGAGCGCTCCATCGATGGCGACGGCCACAGTCATGGTAGCCCGCATTTCGGGCGCGATCAGGTCATGCGGATCCTTGCAGCCAGACGTGCGCTGCACAAAGCCACTCCCGCCGACAACAATCCGCCGTCCCTCGACATAGCCCTCTATGCCGGTGCCAGGAACTTCCCGCACGCTCTCCGGCTTCGACAGAGCCAGGCCCCTTTCGGCGGCCGCACGGATCAGGGCAGCGGCGACGACATGCCCGGAAGCCTGATCGAGGCTCGCAGCCGCCCTTAGCACCGTTGCCGCCGTAAAGGGCGATGCCGTTCTGATGTCGACCACCGCGGCCTGACCATGGGTGAGCGTGCCGGTCTTGTCGAGAACCGCGGTCTGCACGCGCCCCAGCATTTCCAGCATGCCGCCGTTCTTTACGAGAACGCCGATGCCCGCCGCCTTCGACATGCCGGAAATGATGGCGACGGGGACGGCAAGGATCAGGGGACAGGGTGTTGCGACGACAAGGACGGCGAGCGCACGGATCGGATCCTCCGAAAAATACAAGGCACCGCCCGCGATGACGAGGGTCAGGACCAGAAAGCCCATCGCGAAACGGTCTGCCATGCGGACCATGGGCGCCTTGCTTGCCTGCGCGGCCTCGACCAACCGGACGATCCCGGCATAGGTGCTTTCGGCGGCAGTCCGGCTGGCGACAAGATCGAAGGCGGTACCCACGCAGGTCGAGCCGCTGAGCGCCTCGGTTCCGGATGGAGCGGGCTGCGGCAATGGCTCTCCCGTCAAGGCCGCCATGTCCAGTGCGGCACCGCCACCGGAAACGATCCCGTCCACCGGCAGCACCTCGCCCTGTCGGATCAGCAGCCGGTCGCCTGGCTGTATCCGGGAGATCGCGACTTCTTCAAGCCCGGAAGGGCCGTGGCGCATCGCAAAATGCGAGACGCGCCCCATCAGGGCCGTCATCTCCCGACGCGCGCGCCCTTCCGCAAAAGATTCCAGCAACTGGCCGCTCGCGTACATTAATCCGACGACGTTTCCGGCAAGCGGCTCGCCGAACACAATTGCGGCCGACATGGAAAGCGCCGCAACGATATCGAGCCCGACATCTCCCCGGCGCAGGGCGCTGAGAACCTGGAGAAGCAGACTGGCAAGAACCGCCAGCGTCGCTGCACTCCATACAAGATGAGCGTAGCGGGCGACCTGCCACGACAAGGCCAGACCGATCACCAGCCCACCGGCGGCGATCCCGACCAGGATGATGCTCGACCGTCGCTGCCAGATGCCTTCGCTCGCTTGCGACACTTTGTCCTCCCTGCAGACATGATGCGAGATGAATAAACCCGCAAACGGCCGCGCCGACCTTGCGCAGGATCAATTCCGGAAGTGGCGTTTTCTCTAGAATGTGGTGAACACCGCCGCACCTAGCGCCGAACGGGTCTTTGCCGATGGCTCTTTCAATGGACACTCTCATAGCCAGATTGGGTATTGCGCTGTCGATTGGCCTTCTGGTCGGGCTTGAACGCGGCTGGCAGGAGCGCGATGCCCCCGAAGGCAGCCGAACCGCCGGCATACGAACCTTCGGGATATCGGGGCTTCTTGGCGGCGTGCTGGCGGCGGTTGCTCATGCCCTTAGTTATCCCATGGTGTTTCCAATTACCTTCCTGGGCTTCGCCGCCACACTGGCTGTGTTCAAGCTGCGCGAGGCGCGCTCGGATTCAGACTATAGCGTGACCACCGTCGTGGCGGGTCTTGGCGTTTTCGCACTCGGCGGCCTGGCTGTCGCCGGCGATGCCCAGGCCGCGGCGGCGGGAGGGGCAGCGCTCGCGGTCACGCTTGCAAGCCGCAACGTCCTGCATCGTTTCCTGAAACGCCTGACCTGGGTAGAATTGCGCTCCGCACTGATGCTGGCTGTCATGACGGCGGTGATCCTTCCGATCCTGCCGAACCAAACCGTCGATCCCTGGGGAGGACTCAATCCGTGGAAGGTTTGGTTCTTCACCGTCCTGACCGCAAGTCTTTCGTTCCTCGGCTACATTACCGTCAGGATCTTCGGAGCAAGGAAGGGCTTCATCCTAAGCGCGATTGCCGGCTCCCTCGTGTCGTCCACCGCCGTCACCATGGTTCTGGCGCGAATTGCGAAAAGTTCCGCCGATCCGCTTCCACTTGCCGGGGCCGCGGCGCTCGGCGCGGCCGTGTCCATCCTGCGTGTGATGAGCCTGATCCTGCTGATAGACCCGGCCGCTATCATTCCTGCCGGTCCGGCCGCCGCCTCGGCCGCAGTCGTGTTCGCCGGTTCCGGGCTTGCGTTGTTCTACCGACCGCGAGCCAAACCCTTCGCGGATGTACCGGCCAGCAATCCCTTCGAGATAGGCCCCCTGCTGATCTTTGCGACGATTTTCGCGGCGGCCACGATAGCCAGCGCCGTTCTCGTCTCCCATTTCGGCAGCACCGGACTTTTGGCCACGACCGCGTTGACGGGCACGGTCGATGTGGATGTCGCCGTGCTGGCCGCCCTGCAAGCGGGCCGGGATATCTTGCCACTCGACGTGATCGGAAAGGCAATCCTTATCGCCATGGCAACGAATGCCCTGTGCCGCTCAGGCATCGCAACCCTGCTTGGACCGCCGTCTTTCAGCTTGCCGTTTGCCGTCCTAACGGTCGCCGCCGGCGCCGCGGCCTTTACCGTGCACAGCATTCTTCTCATGGTATGACGAGCGCTTTCACCGGCGCGGCGGGGGCAGGATGGAGCGTCAGCCGACCGTCATCCGCCGAAGCACATTCGTCTTCCAATAGAATTGGTGCGCCAACGCCCCGAGGACGTGAAGCCCCACAACCGCCCACAGAACGGCTTTGAGAACGTCGGCATGGAGGTCGCCTGCGCCCTCGTATCCGAGATAATAGGCGGCGGCGCCGCTGAGCGGCATCGCGAGCAGGAGGAGATAGAGCGTCCATTCGGATATCTTGGCTACCGACCTGAATATCGCTGGCTCGCCCGCGGGCGCAGCCGGCACGCCCTGGACCTGCCGGAGCAGGAGGCGAACGGCGACGAGAAAGAGGATCGCGATGCCGGCATAGGCGTGAATATTGGCACTTGCGACCTGTTCGGCGCTCGCCGCGCCGGTTTGCTTCATGCTCCTGTTCCAGGCATTCATACCGTCCGGGAGCAACAAGTTGAAGAAGACGAGCCCTGCTGTGAGCCAGTGCAAGACGCGTTGCGGAAGGGAAAACGAGAGCGATGCGGTCGTAGCCATGGACGTGGTTCGCCTTTTTCGTGTGATTGCATCCATAAGGGTGCAACTACTTTGTCACCGTCAGGATGGCATGCATTCCCGCCTCGTAGTGACCCTTGATATTGCAGAGCAGGAGATAGGAACCAGGGGCGAGTTTCGCCTTCAACTGCCCGTCCGTCCCGGGCTTCAGGTCCGACACTTCGCCGAGACTTTTCAACTGTTTCTCATCCACCCGGTGCTTGGCGGCAATCACATCAATCCTCTGATCGGGCGACTTCAGCTTGACCAGGACCATTTCGTGCTCTTCCGTCACCGCATCGTTGTGCACAACAAAGGTCGTCTCTCCTGCCTTTATCGTGGGATGATCAAGCGTGAGCGTCATCGGACCACCGCCTTCACCACCTTCGATGACCTTGACGGTGTTCCCCGCCCATGCGGACGAGGTGATTGTGAGGATTGCGAGCGCGGCGAAGATATTGCGACGGATGTTCATATCGGCTTCCTTCTGCTGGAAATGCATCCGGCAATAAGGTGCCATCCTGACAGATGCCTGAACGGTAGGGGATCAAGGATACGCCCTGATGCGATATGAGCATTGGGGTGCTCCAGCTCTCACCGCACCATGAAGACAGGCACGTCGCAGGCCTCGAGGATCGAAGCGGTGACGCCCCCGAAAACGCGCTCGCGCAGCCGCGAATGGCCATAGGCTCCCATCACGATCATGTCACAGCCGAGTTCGAGCGCATGTTGGCGGATGACGTCTTCCGTCGGCCTTTGGCCGCTCGCAATCTGCTCGACCACGACCTTTGCGCCATGACGCGACAGGAAGGCCGCCATGTCAGCGCCCGGCTCGCCACCATTCTCGAAATACGACGAATCCGGATCGACGACGACGAGACGGACGGTGTCGGCGCCTTTCATCATCTCGATAGCTGCCTTCGCGGCGCTGGCCGCCTGCGGACGGGAATTCCAGGCGAGAAGGACGTTCTTCGGCTTCAGGGTGATATTCCCTGCCTTCGGCATCACGAGCAACGGCGTGCCAGAATTGAACGCTGTCGCCGCGATTGCTGCCTTGCGAAGCTCGGAATCCGAACGGATACCTTCACCGGCGACGACCAAATCGGCGTACATTGCGCGGGTGCCGATGTTGCTTTCGATGATGAAGCGATCATCGTAGATATGGTCGACATCGAACGACAAGCCACCTATCCTGCAGCGCTCGTCAGCGATGCGTCGAATGTCCACAACCTCGTCGATTTCCTTTTGACGCTCATTCAGCCAGGCGGCTGCGGCCGGGTAGTCGGCCCCGAAAGGCGAAATCGCGGTTCTGAGCGCCATAACGGAAAGATGCCCGTCGATTTCCTCCGCCAAGGTTACGGCCTTATCGGTGTCCGCCTCGGTGTTTGTGGTGCCGATGAGCGAAAGTATGGTTTTGAACGACATTTTCTGAACTCCTTCATCAGAATCGTCATGTGATGAAGGAAAGCTTGCTCCCGGCATCTGCATGCCGCGATGATCTGCGTCAAAAGAGGATCCTGAATTTGCCCCGTTTGACCGGTGTCAACGCGCATTGCGCACCCGGAATTAGTCTCATGGTATTCCAACCGTCCGCGGAGGTGAGAGCCGTGAGCTATCGTACCATTCTCCTGAACCTGGACATTGATCGACCAGTCAAGCCGATTGCAAATGCTGCGGTCGAGCTGGCATCGCAAGTAGGTGCGCGGATGATTGGTCTGTGCGCTGCCCAGCCCTTTCTCTCGCCGTTCGCCATGCGAGCGACCAGCTCCGCAGCAACGAGCGCCATGCAGCAAATGTACAGGGACCTTGAAGACCGCATGGAGCAGGTCCATCAAGAGTTTCGTGCCGTGGCGGCCGGTAGGGTCGAACTCGAATGGCGCGCTGAGATGAGCGCACCCACCGAGGCAATTGTCGAAGCTGCCCGCGCCGCCGACCTGATTTTCATGGCTGCAACGGAAGGTGCGCATTCAGGGGATTCATATGGAACCGCTGACCCGGCCGGTGTCGCATTGCGCGCTGGTCGTCCGGTGCTGGTAGCGGGAAGCGCGGCAAATCCGATAGGAGGAGGTAAGATCGTCGTCTGCTGGAAGGACACGCGCGAGGCGCGGCGTGCCGTAGCCGATGCCATTCCTTTGCTATCCTTGGCCAGGGACGTCGTCGTCGTTTCGGTCAGCTCCGAACCCGATGCCTCGCTCCGAAAGAGCAATGCCGACGTTGTTTCGTACCTCGCCCGCCACAACGTGAAGGCCAGATCCCATATCTCCAAAAGCGTGGATGAGACGATCGGTCTGCTGCAATTTGTCGATCAGAGCGGTGCGGATCTCATAGTGTCGGGCGCATATGGACATAGTCGCCTGAGAGAGTTGGTATTTGGCGGGATCACTCGCTTTCTTCTCGACGAGACCGCACGAAACCGTTTCATGTCGAGCTAACGATAGGCTCTTGAAGGGATCAGAACCAACGACCCTGTTGTTACAAATTTCCTCAGCACCAGAGCGGCAGGCTAGGCTCATGTGAGGCAAGCGGCATGATACCGCCGCTACGCGATCGCCTGACATCAATGGCGGCCACAAAAGCATGGGCCTCGTCCACTCCAAGCCGGCCGTCCAGTCCCCGAAGCGCGCTTTCAAACGTCATGGCAGGCCGATGTGTCACGCCGGTCGTTTCAAAGACGATCAACTCGCGCGACGCCAAGGCCTTGCGAACCTCCATCTGGTCCGGTTCTACGGCATGAGCGAAGGTTCTCTTCGCAAGCCACACACCAACGGCAGCATGCCCCTCGAACATCAAGATCACGGGGTTCAACCCAGCGGCTTCCAACCCGGCGGCGAAAAGAAGCGTGGTATCGAGGCAGGTGGCGAGCCGCTCCTCAGCGACCGTGCTCGGACGCCGGATCTTCTGGCCGCGATTCTCGAAGCTTGCAGGCGGCTCGGCATAGTGCAACCCGATCCCGGCAATCGCTGAGTAGACTGCCGCAGCCAGCATATAGGCGCGCTGGGGATTGTTTGACTGGTACCCATCCAGTCCACCTGAATGGCCATGAGCATTGAGCCTTTCCGCAGCCATTCGCAAAACGGTGGCCACACCAGGATCGTTGGGCATGACGAAGGCCGGGAGCAGCTGCACCATGTCGGCCACCCCTCCCCATTCGTCGCGTGCAAGCAGTCTGACGGGAAGACGCCGCTCGTCCAGAGTTTGTCCGCCGGATGCAATGCGAAGTGTGATCTCGCCGCGCTCTGCTTCGTTTAGATACCCTGGATCGAATTCCACTTTTCGATCTGCGAGCACAAGCCGATCCCCCGGCACCAGGCGATCAACGATCCATGACTTCGGCCGCAGGAAAGCTGGCGACGCCGTCAGCTCTATGCGGCAGTTCTCGAAGTGTCTGTCCGTATTGTTCTCGACCGAGATCGATCGGATGACCGGGATTGCGTTCTGGTAGGACGCATAGGTGAAGCATGCGGCAATATCGGCAACAATGGCAGGATTGTCGGGCTTACTGACCTCTTGGTTCTCCGTGCCACTCATTTCTGAAAACTGCATCGTCATATCCCCCTAGCGGGAGATTAGCGACGTTTCTCAACTTTAAGAAGACTAATATTAGGACCAGAATAACTTTTTGAATGGTTTTGCCCGCCACTGCGGCGCTTGGGTTCTGTGCACTAACGCTTTTGGTCCGCGCTCGTGTAACGAACAAATAACGAAGCGCCAAACAGCATCCCCGTGAAAGAAAACGAGCGGGATGCCCCGCTCTTTCACAATCATTTGGCAGTTGAAAGGATTCGAACCGACAAAACGTTATTCGACTATCCTTTGCTCAACGAATTCAAACTGCTGCCGTCAGAATTCCGCAATAGCGATGAGAGAATTTTGCCAATGCTAAAACGGTGTAATTCATGGCTTGTTATTGGGAAACGGCAGAGATGAAGGCCGCGAGCGTAGCGGGGAGGTGCGATGAAACATACCCCCCTTCCTGGACGATGACGGTCGGTACCCGGATCTCCGCGATAACGCGTGCCATGCGGGCGAAGTCCTCGTCGTTCACGTTCATGCAGGCGAAGGGATCGTTCACGGACGCGTCAAGGCCGAGAGCAACGACGAGGAAGTCGGCGCCGAACCGTCGGACTTCATCACATGCCGCCTGCACCGCCGCCAGGTAGCACACGCCATCGCTGCCGAGCGGAAGAGGAAAATTGCGGTTCCTTCCAGCTCCTGCACCAACCCCACATTCATCGGCGTAGCCCGCGTAATAAGGGTAGAGATATGCAGGGTCACCATGCACCGACAGTGTCAGCACGTCATCGCGATCGTAGAACATCGTCTGCGTCCCGTTGCCGTGGTGTACATCGATGTCGAGAATTGCGACGCGCCGCCCCGCCAGGATCGCCCGTTCGGCGGCAAGGGCGGAATTGTTCAGGTAGCAGAAGCCGCCGGCCTTGTCGCGATAGGCATGGTGGCCGGGCGGCCGGCACAAGGCGTACAGCATGCCTTCGCCTTCAAGCACTCGCGCCGCGGCATCAAGGGCCGTCAGCGCGCTCGCCATTGCGGCCTTCCAGGTTCCTTCCACCAGAACGCAGCCGGCATCGGCCTGATAGAAGCCGGCACGGCCGAGAAGATCGTCGGGACGCCGGGTCATATATATGTTTGGGTGGATGCTGGACCGCAACTCCGGGCCATTGCCCGGGATAGCGCGCCAAGCGGCAAAGCCGTTCTCGAGGAAGTCGAGGTAGCCTGGGTCATGCACCGCACCGATCAGACTGGTATCGGCGGCGGCAGGCGCGACGACAGCGATACCCGCCAGCGCCAACCCCTCCCGCAGCAGCACTATGCGTTCGGGAACCTCGAGATTGGGTTTCAGCACGCCGCCCGCGATGCGGGTCAGGGGCCGGTGCAGCGCCTGCCGCTCGTCATAGATCGCCAGCACGACGGCCTCCTCTCAGTCGCCGAGCCGGCCGCCGCCGGATAGGTAGGCGTCGAGAGACCTGTCGAGAGCGTCGCGGAACCGGGAGACGACCGCATCGATCTGCTCCAGCGTGCTTATGAGCGGCGGCGCGAAGGCGATCGCCGTGCCGAGCGAACGGCAGACGAGGCCGTTCTCGAAGGCGCGGTTCTGAATGCCGATGCCGAGCTGCATCTCGGCAGGAAAGGCTTCGCGCGTCCGCTTGTCGCGGACGATCTCGACCCCCCACATCAGGCCGACGCCGCGCACCTCGCCGACAAGCGGATGCTCCGCGAGCGGCGTCATGCCCTCGGCCATGCGCTCCCCGAGCGCCGCGACACCGTCGATGATGCCATCCTCCTCGTAGATCCTGAGCGCCTCGACGCCGACGGCGCATGCAACGGGATGTGCGCCGTAGGTGTAACCATGGCCGAAGACGCCAATCTTCTCGCTTTGCGCCTTCATGCCGGCATAAAGCCGCTCAGAAAGCAGCACAGCGGAGAGCGGCATATAGGCGGCGGTCAGCGCCTTGGCGCAGGTAATCATGTCCGGCTCTAACCCGAAGGTCTGGCTTCCCCACCACGCGCCGGTACGCCCGAAGCCAGTGATGACCTCATCGGCCACCAAGAGGACGTCATGTTTGTTCAGGACCTTCTGGACCTTTTCGAAATAGGTTTTCGGGGGGAGGACAACGCCGCCTGTCCCCATAGCCGGCTCGGCGAAGAAGGCCGCAACCGTATCCGGCCCCTCCGCCAAGATCAGCGCATCCAGTTCCTCCGCAAGACGCGTGGAAAAGTCCTCCTCCGTCTCCCCCGGTCGGCCCTCGCGATAAAAATGAGGGCATGTGACATGCAGAAAGCCCGGCAGGGGTAGGTTGAACTCGCGGTGTAAGTGCGGCAGTCCGGTGATGCTGGCCGAACCAATCGAGGTTCCGTGATAGCCGCGGTTGCGCGCGATGATCTTCTTCTTCTCCGGCTTGCCTTGAGCGTGGAAATAGTACCAGGCGAGCTTGACGGCGGTGTCGTTCGCCTCCGAGCCGGAGCTCTGGAAGAGCACCTTGGACATCGGCACTGGCGCGATCTTCAGGAGGCGCTCCGAAAGCTCGATCGCCGGCTCCGTCGCGCGGTGGGCAAAATTCTGGTAGTAGGGCAATGTATTGAGCTGGCGCGTCGCCGCATCGACCAGCCGCTTCTCGCTCATGCCGAGCGCCGCGCACCAGAGGCCGGACATACCCTCGATATATTGCTTGCCGTCGTCGTCATAGACATAGGCGCCTTCGCCGCGAGCCATGATAGTCGGCCCGACGGTCTCATGGGCGGCAAGATTGGTCTGCGGATGAATCTGGGACGCGATGTCGCGCATGCGCAGCGAATTGTACATGGTTTCCTCCTGGAATGTGATGCGGGCGCATCGGATGGGCGTCACACGTCCTTGCGCTTCACGAACTGGGCAGCGATCAGGACGACAATCGACAGCGCCACCAGCATTGACGAGATGGCGGCGACGGTCGGATCGACCTGGTCGCGGATGTTGGCGAACATGCGCTTGGTCAATGTCGAGTTCGCGCCGCTCGACACAAAGAGCGACACGACGACCTCGTCGAAGGACGTGACGAAGGCGAAGAGCATGCCGGAGAAGACCGAGATGCGGATCTGCGGCAGCGTGACGGTGAGAAAGGCCGTCACGGGAGAGGCCCCAAGGCTGCGGGCGGCGCGTTCGAGATTGGGATCGAAACTCTTCAGCCCGTTGCCGACGGCGATCATGACGAACGGGATGGCAAGCGTTGTATGCGCCAGAACGAGGCCTGTGATGGTGTTGTTGAGCCCAAAGCGGGCGTAAACGAAGAACACGCCTATCGCGACAAAGATCAGTGGGATCATCATCGGCAGCATCAGCAGGCCGCGTGTGAGGGGCGTGAAAAGGCTGGTCGCCTTGTAGAGCCCGTAGGAGGCCAGTGTGCCGAGCACGGTGGCCAGCACCGTCGTGAGGCCTGCCACCTTGAGCGAGACCACGGCGGACTGGATCCATTCCGGTGACGTGAAGAAGGCTTCGTACCAGCGCAGGCTGAGGGTGCGTGGTGGAAACTCGAGATACTGCGAGTCCGAGAATGACATCGGCATCACGAGGATGCAGGGAATGACCAAGAAGGCCATGACGAGCGCAACCGTCGCATAGAGCCATAGGCGCTGGCCATGGGTGACCTGGGTGGAGGTGGCGGGCGTGTTCAGCATCACATTTTCCCCGCGGAGAAGCTCAAGGCGTCGGTCAGCCTGCGCACGCCCCACAGAACGACGACCGTCACCACCAGCAGCGCCACGCTGAGGGCGCTCGCCGCGCCCCAGTTGGAGAATTTCGAGACGGCGTCGGCGATCTGCGTGGACCACATGGCGACACGTCCGCCGCCGAGAAGCGCCGGCGTCAGGTAGAAACCGAGGCAAAGCACGAAGGTCAGCGCGCTGCCCGAAGCAAGGCCCGGCATCGACAAAGGCAGGAAGACCTGCCGGAACGCCTGGCTCGGCGAGGCGCCGCAATTGGCCGCCGCGCGCAGAAGCACCGGATCGATCGCCTTCATGGACGCATAGAGCGGCAGGATCAGGAAGGGCAGCATGACATGCACCATGCCGATGATCGTGCCCGTCAGATTGTGCACCAGTGCAAGCGGTTCATCGACCACGCCCGCCGAAAGCAGCCAATCGTTGATGACGCCGTTGCGCTGCAAGAGGACCAGCCAGGCATAGGTGCGCACCAACACCGACGTCCAGAACGGCAAGATGACGAACACCAGGAGAATCTGCGCGGCGCGCGCGGGAAGCTGGGACAGGAGATAGGCGACCGGATAGCCGAGCACCACGCATAGCGCCGTCACCAGGCCGGCGACCTTGAAGGTGGTGAGGAAGCTGCCGACATAGGCGGGCCGCAACAGCCGGGCATAGTTCTGGGTCGTGAGATTGCCAGCAGCGTCGAACAAGGAAAGCCAGGCAAGCCATGTGAACGGAATGATGAGAATGCAGGTGACGAGCACCAGCGCCGGCAGGGCGAGCCCGCTGAATATGCGCCCTTCCCGGCGCCTGGCGCTCTTGAGCATGGCGCGATTGAGCGGCATGCCGGGCGCTCCATCGATGGCAAGCGTCATGGCGCGGCGCTCCCGATGACGAGGCTCGCGTCCGCTGGCAGCCACAGGGCAAGAGTATCACCAGGCTGCGGCAAGGGTTGCCGTTCCGCCCCTGTGTGGCGGATCGCGACCTCGTGCCCGCCGGGCAGCGAGACGGACACCTGGTTGCAGTCTCCCCGATAGACGACATCGAGTACCCTGCCCTCGATGCGGTTATCGCCGTCGGCATCGCCCTGCCAGCGCAGCCGCTCCGGGCGGACCATAAGCCAGGCCTCGCCAGTCGATGTGACGGCCCTCGTATCGGCAAGCCGGAGCGGCCGTCCATCGAGCACATAGAACTGATCGCGGTGCTCCACCGGCAGGAAGCGGGTCTCGCCCATGAAGCCGGCGACAAACTTGCAGTTCGGGCGATCGTAGACCATCGCGGGCACGTCGAGCTGGATGATCCTTCCCTTGTCGAGAACAGCGATGCGGTCTGACATTGTCAGGGCTTCCTGCTGGTCGTGCGTGACATAGATCGTCGTCATACCGAGCTTCTTGTGCAGCCGCTTGAGTTCGATCTGCATGTGCTCGCGCAGATTCTTGTCGAGTGCGGAGAGCGGCTCGTCCATCAGCAGCAGGCGCGGTTCGAAGACGACGGCGCGCGCCAGCGCCACGCGCTGTCGCTGGCCGCCCGACAGCGCGGTGATCCGCCGGTCGGCAAGGTGCTGCATATGGACGATCTCGAGCGCGTCCATCACCCTCTTGCGGATGGAGGCCCTGTCCACCTTTCGTAGCTTCAGCGGATAGGCGACGTTCGAGAAGACGTCCATATGCGGAAACAGCGCATAGTTCTGGAACACCATGCCAAGGTCGCGCTTGTGCGGGGGACGCGTAATGAACTCGACGTCATCGACCAGCAAGCTGCCGAGATCGGGCCGCTCGAAGCCGGCGATGACGTTGAGAAGCGTGGTCTTTCCCGAGCCGGAAGGACCGAGAAGCGTCAGGAACTCCCCCGCCTTGATATCCAGGGAGACGCCGTCGAGCGCCCTGAAGCTCCCATAGGCCTTGTGGACCTCGCGAAGGTTGACTCTGCCCGACCGCATCCTGCCCTCCCGGCTCGTTTGATCAGTTCGACATCAGGAGGCTGTAGTCCTCGCGAACCAGCTCGTTGTTGTCGCGCCACCAGTTTGCGTCGAGGAAGGTCTGCTTCTTGACGTTTTCCGGCGACATGTTGGATTGCGCCAGCACCTCCGGCGAGAACGCCTTCACCTCGAACGCCAGGCTGTTGGTCGGACCGTAATAGGGCATCATTTCCGGAATGCGCGCCTGCACGTCCGGCGACACCACGCCGGCGATGAACTTCTGAGCGCTCGCCGCGTTCGGCGCGCCCTTGAGGATCGCCAGGCAGCCGTAACCGAGGATCGCGTCCTGGTAGGTGAACTTGACCGGCGCTCCGTCCGCGATCACTGACGCCACGCGGCTGCCCCAGATCGCCATCATGTCGACTTCGCCATCCTTGAGGAGCTGGGCGGATTGCGCTCCGGACGACCACCAGACGCCGACATTGGCTTTGATCTTCTCGACGGCCGCGAGCGCACGCTCGGTGTCGAGCGGATAGAGCTTGTCCTTGTCGATGCCATCAGCGATGAGCGCGATTTCCATCATTTCCTGCGGGTAGGTGCTGAGGGCGCGACGGCCGGGAAAGGCCTCCACATTCCAGAAATCCTGCCAGCTTGCCGGCGCCTTGTCCTTGTAGACATCGGTGCGCCAGGCCAGAACGACGGAATAGGTGTTGGTCGCGATCCAATGTTCGCCATAGCCGCGCGCATCAAAACCCTTCGTGCTGATCGTGTTGTAGTCGAGCGGCTCGAAAAGCCCCTCCTTGCCGCCGACCGCGCATTCGTCCGCCCCGAGATGCACCACATCCCAGGTCGGGGAGCCGGACTGGACCTGGACTCGCACGGCGGCGAGCCCGTCATGCGTTTCCTCGCGCAATTCAATGCCTGCAGCATCGGCTGCTGGCTGCCAGATCGTCTTGCGTAGGTCCGTCTGAAGGTTGCCGCCAAAGCCGGCGACGGTGAGGACATCCTGCGCCGCAGCGGCGCCAGTGAAGGAGAGCACGCCCGCTGTCGCGGCGATGGTCAAGAATGCGCGATTACACGATGCCATTACCAAGTTCCTCCTCAGGTGATGCTCGGCTGGAGCCATCCTCCACAGCCCGAATGCATGATCGACATTCCGCTCCCTGCGTGCCAATCTAGTTAATGGAATGAACTATATTGTTCACCTTGTCAACTAAATTTCTGCGCGTGGAATCCCCACGTTGAACGGCTTGGAGCAACCATTTGAATAAGAAAGTCGAACATCTCACGGATCGCTCCGACGGCAATTTCTTTCGTAGGCACCTCGCGCCCCAGAAGAACGAGCCGGACATACGGGACCTGTTCTCCTTCGAACTGCAGCGGCTGGCCGGGCTGTCCACCCGCATCGCGGCCCTCTCGATCCGGCCGAAATACGGCATTACCGCCCGAGAATGGCGCGCGCTGGCCGTCCTCAAATATCTCGGCGAAGTGCCGCTACAGGAGCTCGCAAAGCACAGTGGACTCCTGAAAAGCCAGATGAGTCGGACCGTTTCGTCGATGATCGAGCGCGGCTACATCCTAAAGACCGCCAACCCCGAGGACGGGCGCAGCATCCTCCTGAAACTAAGCCCGGAGGGCCTCGATCTGTCGGAAGCGGTCCTGACCGACGCCTTCGAGCGCAACGAGAACATGCTCTCGACCCTCAGCCACGCCGAGCGACAGATTTTGATCGAGCTCCTGCAACGGGTGGGACGCAACAGCGCGCACTATTTCCACGACCTGAAAACCCGCGCCTCTCAAGAGGACCTGCGCGAACTGGATGAGGAGTGAAGACGGACCGACAGAATAATAGTTGACAATATGAACTAAATTTCGCATCACTACCTCCAAGGAAACCAGGAGGATCGAGATGTCGGACGCGCTGACGATCTGCGAGTGCTTTGCAAGGGACGGCTTGCAGCACGAAACGACAGACCTTTCCACGCAAACCAAGATCGCCCTGATCGACGCCATTTCCGAAGCCGGGTTTCCGCGGGTGGAAGCGACGAGCTACAGCAGCCCCCGCCATGTACCGGTGTTTGCCGATGCCAGCAGCGTCCTCGCCGGCATCCGCCGCCGGCCAGGCACGGCCTACAAGGCGACCTGCCCCAACCTTCATGCCGTTAGGCGGGCAATCGAAGATCGTGAAGCCGGCCACGGCCCGGAGGAGATAAGCCTGCTTGTGTCGGCGACACAGGCGCACACCGAGAAGAACCTGCGCACGACGCGCGAGCAGCAATGGCGCAACATTGCCGAGATGGTCGCGCTGGCGGGCGGCGGGTTCCGCCTGATCGGCGTGATCTCCATGGCGCTCGGCTGCCCGTTCGAAGGCCGGGTTGACCCGGCATCCGTCATCGGCGACCTGAAGGCCTTCTCCGACCTCGGCGTGCGCCATGTCTCCATCTGCGACACGACCGGTCACGGCACGCCCGGCAGCGTGCGCCGCCTCTTTGCCCGCGCCTTCGCCGAGGTGCCCGACGTCACGCCGATCGCCCATTTCCACGACACGCGCGGCACGGGCATCGCCAATTGCATGGCGGCCTTCGAGGCTGGCTGCCGCTGGTTCGACAGCGCGATCGGCGGCGTCGGCGGCCACCCCGCCCAGATCCGCTATGGCGGCGGCTATACCGGCAATGTGGCGACGGAAGATCTCGTCAATCTCTTCGAGGCCGAGGGCATCGCGACCGGCATCGACATCGACCGGCTCCAGGCCGCCTTGTTGCAATGCGAGCAGGCGCTTGGGCGCGAATTGCAGAGCAAGGTGGCACGCACCGGTTTCGGCCATCTGGCAGCCTGGGATTTTTCATGACACAGACTTATGCTTCACCAATCCTCATCAGCGAAGACCGCGGCCCGGTCCGCATCCTCTCGCTCAACCGGCCTGACAAGCTGAATGCCCTCGACACGGCCCTGACGCAGGCGCTGCACGACGCGATGCTTGCCGCAGACGCCGACGAGACCGTGCGGGCGATTGTGCTGACGGGGACGGGGCGGGCCTTTTGCGCGGGAGCGGACCTTGCGGAGTTCTCCACCCTGACACCGGCCAACCAGGACCTCGTGGAAAAGCGCGCCGACCTCACGTGCCGGACCCAGGCGATGATGCAGCGCCTTTCCAAACCGGTCGTTTCGGCCGTACGCGGCGCGGCCGTCGGCGGCGGCGCGGGACTGGCGATCGGTTGCGACATGATGGTCGCCGGCACGGACCTGAAATTCGGCTATCCCGAGCTGAAGCATTCCATCGTGCCGGCCCTGGTGATGACCGGCCTGCAACGCTCGCTCGGACGCAAGGCGGCCTTCGAGATGGTCAGCCTCGGCCGCCTCATCGGGGCGGAAGAGGCACGTGCCCTCGGCCTCGTCAACCGGATCGTCGCGCCGGAGGCGGTCGTCGAGGCGGCGCTGGAGATCTCCGGTCAATGGGCGGACGCCCATCCGAAGGCGATGGCCGCCGTCAAGTCGCTGTACTACCGCGTCGCCGACCTCCCCTATGACGAGGCTATGGCCGCCGGGCGCACCGTCAACGCGCAGATGCGCAGCTTCCGGGAGGAATGCTGATGAAGCCGCTGGAAGGCATCCGCATCCTCGACTTTTCCCGAGTTCTCGCCGGCCCCATGGCAACCCAGATCCTTGCCGAGCTCGGCGCGGAGGTGACGAAGGTTGAGCGGCCGGGCACGGGCGATGAATCCCGCCTGTTCGAGCCACGGTTACCCCGCGGCGAAAGCGCCTATTTCTTCGCGTTCAACCGCGCCAAGCGATCCATGACGCTGAACCTGAAATCGCCGGAAGGACAAGAGATCGCCGCCAGGCTGGCGGAGACGCACGATGTCGTTCTGGAGAACTACCTGCCAGGCGAGATGGACCGCTTCAACCTTGGCTACGACGTCCTCTCCCGCCGCAATCCCGGCCTCGTTTATGTCTCGAACACCGGCTTCGGGCAGACCGGGCCCTATCGCCTGCGCAATGGTTACGACACGATCTTCCAGGCGCTCTCTGGCATCATGCATCTCACGGGCCATTCGGACGCGCCGCCCGCCAAGGCGGGCATTCCGGTCTCCGACATGACCTCGGGCCTGTGGATCGCAATCGCGATCCTGACGGGGCTGGTCGGGCGCGGGCGCAGCGGCCGGGGATGCCATGTCGACCTGTCGATGATGGACGTCCAGACCAGCCTGCTTGCGCTTGCCGCCGCCCGCCTCTTTGCGCTGGACGAGGATATCGGCCGCTCGGGAACGGAGCATCCGGGCCGTGTTCCCTCCGCGGCGTTCCGGTGCGCCGATGGGGGATGGCTGCATATCAGTGGCAGCGACCAGCACTGGGACGCTATCTGCGGGGTCCTCGGCCTCGAGGATCTTGCCGCCGACGCCGCCTTGGGGAAGAACGCGGCCCGCGTCGCCGCCCGCGAACGGGTCATGGCGGGCATGCGGCAGGCGATCGCACAGCGCGACCGCGGACCGCTCGCCGAGGAGCTGCGAGACCGCGGCGTGCCGGCCGGCGAGGTGAATACGGTCCGCGAGATCCTGAGCGATCCCCACAGCGAGGCCCGCGGCGCCGTCGGCACGTTTGACCATCCGGAGGAGGGCGCCGTGCGCGCCTTGCGCACGCCGTTGCGCTTTGCGGGTTACGAGGATCCCGCAATTGGCTGTCCGCCGACGCTCGGTGCGGACACGGCGGCGCTGCTTGCCGGGGAGCTGGGCATGGCGGCCGAGACCATTGATCGGCTGAGGAATGAGGGAGTGATCTGATGAGCAACGCAAAACCCCCGGTTCTCCTGCGGCGCGAGGCGGGTGTCGCCCATGTGGTCCTCGACCGCGCGGAAGCGCGCAACGCCCTCAACCTGCCGATGTGCCTTGCGCTGAAGGAGACCTTCGAGGCGCTCGATGCCGATGCCGACATCCGCGCCGTCGTGCTTTCGGCAAACGGTTCTGTCTTCTGCGCCGGAGCGGACCTGAAGGAGCGTAACGGCCGGGACGAGGCCTGGGTGATCGCCCGGCGCCGCGCCTCGTTTGCCGCCTACGACGCCATTGCCCGCTGCCGCAAGCCGGTGGTCGCGGCAACACAAGGCCCCGTGGTCGGCTCCGGCGGCGAGATCCTGATGAGCTGTGACTTCGTGATCGCATCGGACAAGACGACCTTCCGCTTCCCCGAGCCGCAATGGGGCACCGTCGGCGCAACGCAGCGCCTGCAACGCACGATCG
Source organism: Shinella sp. M31 (assembly GCF_049199205.1). Lineage (NCBI taxonomy): Bacteria > Pseudomonadati > Pseudomonadota > Alphaproteobacteria > Hyphomicrobiales > Rhizobiaceae > Shinella > Shinella sp. M31. The sequence goes on from NZ_JBLZPH010000047.1 coordinate 152,360, forward strand.
GCAAGATGCGGGCCAAGGAACTTCTGTTCACCGGCCGCATCATGCCGGTCGAGGAGGCCTATCAGCTTGGCCTCGTCGCCCGCATCGTGCCGGCGGAGGCCCTGGCCGAAACCATCGCCGGCATCGCCGAGGCGATCGCCGCCGCGCCGCCGCTTGCCATGGCGCTAACCAAGCAGGCGGTGGATCTCGGCAGCGAAACCGACCTCAACAACGGAATCCGCGTCGAAATGGCCGCGATCGAACGGTGCCTGGCCGACGGCGGTTGGCGCGACGGCCTGAACCGCTTCGCAAAAAGCGTCGGAGGCAAGGAAACTCATGATCTCTGACAACGGCACTCCCTTCGATATCGACGCGCTCTGCGCAACGTCGATCTCCGCCGCACTGACGCGGGCCGCAACCGTTGCCGGCGATGTGGAGGCCGTCGTCGCGGCTGACGGGCGGCTGACCTATGCCGCGCTCGCCGCGGAGGTCGCACGCATCCGCGACGGACTGGCGACGCAGGGCGTGCGGAAGGGCGAGCACATCGGCCTTTGCCTCGGCAATTCCACGCGCTGGGTGGCGATCTTTCTGGCGATCGGCTCGCTCGGCGCGGTGACCGTGCCGATCAACACCCGTTTCGTCGCCGACGAGATGGCCTATGCGCTTTCCCAGTCGAAGGTCTCACGCCTCATCCTGTGCGACCGGTTCCTCAAGATCGATTTTATCGGCCTGCTGCGGCAGATCGACCCCGCGCTCACCGACCGGCTGCCCATCCCCGCCCTTCCGGATCTCAAGCAACTGATCGTCATCGGAGAGGACGTGCCGCCCGCGGCCATTGCGTGGGAGGCCCTGCTCGCAAGCGGAACCGCGCCCGCGCAGGCACGGGGCGAGGCCGACGACCCGCTGCTCATCCAGTATACGTCCGGCACCACATCCTTTCCGAAAGGCGTTCTCCTGACCCAGCGCAGCATGCTAGGCAACGCCTTCGTCTCCGGTCATCGCATGGGCCTTCGCGTCGGCGACCGGTTCCATAGCGCCCGGCCGTTCTTCCACGTCGCAGGCACGACCCTCTCCATCCTCTCCTGCCTCCAGCACATGGCGACGCTCGTCTCCATGGACCGGTTCGAGCCGGGCGAGGCCCTGCGCCTGATGGAGGCCGAGCGCTGCACGCATTTTTCCGGCAACGACACGATGGCGCTGATGCTGCTCAGCCATCCCGAGCGCCCAGAGCGCCGCCTCGTTCTTCGCGGTGCTTGGCTCGCTGCCTCGCCGACCATCGTCGCCCGCGTCATTGACGAGCTCGGCGCGCGCGAATGCGTCGTCGGCTACGGACTTTCCGAAGCCGCGCCCAACGTCGCGCAATCCTCCTGGTGGGAGCCGGAGGCCGTCCGCATATCGGCCGCCATGCGACCGCAACCGGGCATCGATGTGCGCATCGTTAATGAAGACGGCAAGGATGCCGCTTGCGGCGAACCGGGGGAAATCCTCGTGCGCGGCTGGAGCGTCATGCGGGAGTATTTCGACAAGCCCGTCGAAACGCGGGCCGCGCTCTCGGCCGACGGCTGGCTGTCCACCGGCGATCTCGGCGCGCTGGACGAGAACGGCAGGCTGACCTTCCTCGGCCGCGTCAAGGAGATCGTGCGCGTCGGCGGCGAGAACGTCTCGCCGGCCGATGTGGAGAATGTCCTGCATCGCCATGCGGCGATCCGCCAGGCGGCAGTGGTTGGCGTGCCGGACGAGCGCCTCGTCGAGGTGTGTGGTGCCTTCGTCATCCTGAGGGAGGGTGCCAAGACCGAACCGGAGGAGATCATGGACTGGGCGAAATCCAACATGGCCGGGTTCAAGGTGCCGCGCCATGTCTGGATCGTCGAGAGCTTCGAAGCGATCGGCATTACGGCAAGCGCCAAGATCCAGAAGAAGCGGCTCGCCGAACACGCCCGCAAGCTGATCGGAGCGTGACCCCATGCGGATAGAAACCGATGTGACGCGGCTCCTCGGCATCGACCTGCCGATCATCCAGGCCGGCATGTCATGGGCATCGTCCAACGCGGCCCTGCCGCTTGCCGTGTCGACCGCCGGCGGTCTCGGTGTGATCGCCGCCGGTCCCATGTATGCGCACGACCTCGCCGCGGCGATCGATGCGGTGCGGGCGGGCACGGACAGGCCGTTCGCCGTCAACCTGCCGCTCTACCGCAAGGGCGCCGACGAGATCATGGACCTCCTCGTCGAAAAGCGGGTGCCCGTGCTCATCGCTTCCCAGGGCGGGCCGAAGCGCTACCTCGAGCGGTTCAAGGCCATTGGCACCGTCTGCCTGCATGTGGTCGCCGGTGCGGAGCATGCCGTCAAGGCGGCGGCGGCCGGCGTCGACGGCCTCATCGCCGTCGGCGGGGAAGCCGGCGGCCACCCTCCGCCCGACCTCGTCTCCACGCTCGTTCTCGGCCGTGCGATCGCAAGGGCCGTGCCAGGCATGCCGCTCATCCTCAGCGGCGGCTTTGCCGATGGATATGGCCTTGCCGCCGCCCTGGCGCTGGGGGCCGGCGCGGCGCAGTTCGGCACGCGCTTCATGCTGTCCTGCGAGGCGCGCCTGCATGCCGCCTACAGCGAGCGCCTGCTGTCCGCCTCCGTCACCGACACGATGGTGGTCGGCCATGGCCTCGGCATGGTCCGCATCCTGCGCAACGGTTTTGGCGAACGGATGCAAGCGGCGGAAGCGGAAGGACGGCAGTTCGAGGAGCGCAAGGCGCTTTTTTCCGCCGCTTCGCTCAAGGCCGCGGCCTTCGACGGCGATGTCGAGAACGGCAAGGTCGAGGCCGGCCAGAGCGCAGGCCTCGTCGACGACATCCTACCGGCGGCGGATATCGTCGCCGCCATCGCACGGGACTACGCGGCGGCGCTCGCCGCCCTGCCCCGGCCCATGATACGCTCTCATGAAGGACTGAGCCATGCTGGATAAACCGCTTCTCATCAACGGCGAATGGCGTGCGCCCGCCGGCAACCGATCGGCCGGGGTCCACAATCCGGCAACCGGCGAGGTGATCGCGCAACTGGCCTTGTGCGAGCGCGCCGACCTCGACGCGGCGCTGGAAGCGGCGCAGCAGGGTTTTGAAACCTGGCGCAGGACCGCCACCATCGAGCGCGCGAAAATCCTGCACAGGGCGGCGGCGCTTGTGCGCGAGCGTGCCGAAACCATGGCGCAGCTCATGTCCCGGGAGCAGGGAAAGCCGATCACTGAGGCGCGCGGCGAGGCGAATGCCGCCGCCGAGCATATCGAGTGGCATGCCGAGGAGGGTCGGCGCGCCTATGGCCGCGTCATCCCCGCGCGCGTGCCCGGCGCACGCCAGATTGTGCTGCGCGAGCCCGTGGGCCCGGTCGCCGCGTTCACCCCTTGGAATTTCCCGATCAACCAGCTCGTGCGCAAGGTCGCCGCCGCGCTCGCCAGCGGGTGCTCGATCATCGCCAAACCGCCGGAGGAAGCACCGTCGGCCTGTATCGCGCTTGCCCGCGCTTTCCAGGATGCCGGCTTGCCGGCAGGCGTGCTCGGCATCGTCTTCGGACCGGCGGCTGAGGTTTCGGAGCACCTGATCGCCTCGCCGGTCATCCGCAAGATCTCGTTCACCGGCTCCGTTCCGGTCGGCAAGAAGCTCGGGGCGATCGCCGCGGCCGGGGTCAAGCGCGCGACGATGGAGCTCGGCGGCCATGCGCCCTACATCGTCGCGAGGGACGCGGATATCGACGCCGCCGTCAAGCTCGGCCTGATGCTCAAATACCGCAATGCCGGTCAGGTCTGCGCAGCGCCTACCCGCTTCTACATCGAGGAAGACGTCTACGACGCCTTCCGGTCGGGCTTCGTGGCCGGCGCGCGCGCCATCAAGGTCGGCGACGGCCTGTCGGACGGGGTCCAGATGGGCCCGCTCACGCACGCCCGGCGGCTCGATGCGATGGCGCGCTTCGTGGACGACGCCGTCTCGCATGGCGCACGGCTGGAATGCGGCGGCAAGCGCATCGGCAACAGCGGGTATTTCTTCGAGCCGACGGTGCTTAGCGACGTGCCGGAAGACGCAGCGGTCATGAATGACGAGCCATTCGGCCCGCTCGCGGCGCTCGTGCCCGTCTCCAGTATCGACGAGGCGATCCGGCGGTCCAACCGCCTGCCCTTTGGCCTCGCCGCCTTCGGCTTCACGCGCTCGCTCGCGACGGCTGACCGGTTTTCGACAGAGCTTGAAGCCGGCATGGTCTCGATCAACCATTTCGGCCTCGCTGCCGCGGAAACGCCCTTTGGCGGCCTCAAGGAGAGCGGCTATGGCAGCGAGGGTGGCAGCGAAACGCTGGACGCCTATCTGACGACGAAGTTCGTCAGCCATATCGGCCTGTGAGCGTCCGATGAAGAGCTACGACTACATCATCGCCGGTGGCGGATCGTCCGGCTGCGTTCTGGCAAACCGGCTCGTGACGGCAGGCAAGAGCGTCCTGCTTCTCGAAGCGGGGCCTCCCGACAACACGCCCTATATCCACATCCCCGCCACCTTCGTGAAGGTTCTCGGCACCCGGCGGACGTTCATGTACGCCACCGAGCCGGAGCCGGGCGCCAACAACCGGGTCCTGCTCGTGCCGCAGGGCAGGACGCTCGGCGGCGGCTCGTCCGTCAACGCGATGATCTACATTCGCGGCCAGGCCGAGGACTATGACACCTGGCGCGATCTCGGCTGCGAGGGCTGGGGATACGAGGATGTGCTGCCGGTCTTCCGCCGTTCGGAGGACAACGAGGTTCTCGCCGACGATTATCACGGCACCCGCGGCCCGCTGAAGGTCTCCGAGCCCCGCTTCCGCCACCCGATCAGCGCGGCCTTCGTCCGGGCCGCGCAACAGGCCGGCCTTGCCTATTCGCACGACTTCAACGGCGCGCGGCAGGACGGCGTCGGCTTCTACCAGACGACGACCGTGAATGCCCGCCGCGGTTCCACGGCGGCGACCTACTTGAAGACGGTGCGCCGCTCCCCTCTCCTCGAGATCGCCACGGAGTGCATTGCAACGAAGATCCTCCTGGAGAACGGCGCGGCGGCGGGCCTTGCCTATCGCCGGCGGGACGGCAGCATGTTCGAGGCGCGGGCGAAAGAGGAGGTCATCCTGTGCGCCGGAGCGCTCGCCACGCCGAAAATCCTGATGCTGTCCGGCATCGGCCCGGGCGAGATGCTGGCGCAGCTTGGCATCACGGTTGTGCGCGACCTCCCCGGTGTCGGCGAAAACTTCCAGGACCACATCGCCGTTTCCGTCTACGGCATCACCGATCGGCCGATCTCGCTGAAGGACCAGGACAAGGGCCTCAAGGCCGTCGTAAATGGGCTTCGCTACCTGTTCGGGCGGTCCGGCCTCTTGTCGTCGAATGTGGTGGAAAGCGGCGGTTTCATCGACACGAGCGGCTGCGGGCGGCCCGACATCCAGATCCACGTCACGCCGACCCTCGTGGGCGATGCCACGCGCGGTCAGATGGAGGGCCACGGCGTCTCGATCAATCCCTGTATCCTGCGTCCCGTCTCACGCGGTAAGGTTTCGCTGCGCAGCGACAGGGTCGAGGACCCGATCCATTTCGTCGGGAACAACCTGGTCGCGCAGGAAGACGTCGACACCCTGGTGCGCGGCATCAAGCTTTCGCGCGCGATTCTCGCCGCTCCCGCCATGAAGGCCCTTGGCTTCCGGGAACTGGCACCCAGGCACGAGAAGTCGTCCGATGCGGACTTCGAGGCGCATGCGCGGGCCAATGCCAAAACTGTCTATCATCCGGCCGGGACCTGCCGGATGGGTCGGGACGAGCTCTCGGTCGTCGATAATCGGTTGCGGGTGCAGGGCATCCCGCGCCTGCGCATCGCAGACGCCTCGATCATGCCGACGCTCGTGAGCGGCAACACGAATGCCCCCTGCATTATGATCGCGGAGCGCTGCGCAGACTTCCTGTTGTCGCGCTCTTGAAGGAGCCGAACCGTCGAGCTGCCAAGTCGAAGCCAGTTGAAAGATTTAAAGATCGGCTCAAGCTTCGTCCGCAATGACTCGGTGGACTGGTGACGACCTGCATTGCTTTCCTTTGCCAGAGTGTGCGGAACGTTCAGCGATCATGTTGATCTACGTCCACTTCCGAGGCCTTCTGGCGAGGCAGTCGAAGACCACCTCGCCAAGACCTGCTAATTGCCGTGCCCGATTGCAAGCGCAAACAGTCTAGCTTGCCGGTCAGCAAACGCGCGTGGATCGGTGGGCTTGTCCCCATCAAGAATGCGTGCTTCATCCAGCAAAAGCCACGCCGCATCCTCGCGAAACGTTTGAAGCAACCGATCGATGTCGTTCGATCTTTCATGCACCACGGCTTCGGCGAGATCAGCGAGAATTTGAGACGCATCTTCGAAGAACGCGTCCAGCAATTCATTGTAAGTGTCCTCGCCAAGCGCTTCGACGATCTCGGCTTGGCGGTCATTCAACGCCGCACCAGAGACGGAAACAGCGTCCAACGCCATATTGGCCGCCACCGTAGCGTCCGAGCGAACCTCGAAAGCGGATATAACCCTGGCGAGCTGATTCTTCGTTACGGGCTTGGATTGGAACCCGTTCATGCCTGCGGCTGCGCATAGACGGCGGTCGTCTTCAGAGGCGTTCGCCGTCATTGCGACTATCGGCACGTCGTTTCCCGTGCCGCGGATCGCCTTTGTTGCCTCAATTCCGTCCATGCGCGGCATCTGCATGTCCATCAGCACAAGGTCGAACCGGGACGCGGCTAACATCTCGACCGCTTCCGCTCCGTCGTTGGCCACCTCGACACCCTGTCCGAGATGGCGAAGAAAGCCAGCCGCGACCTGCTGGTTCACGAGGTTGTCTTCCACAAGCAGGATGCGGAGCTTGGGTCTCACGCCAGCAAAATCAACCGGAGCTGCAGCCTGCACCGTGTCCCTCTCGTCAGCCCTGTCCACCGGGAGTTCAAACCACAAAGTGCTACCCTGTCCCTTGGCACTCCGCACCCCGATCCGGCCGCCGAGGGATTCGACGATTTCCTTGCAGATGATCAATCCCAACCCGGTTCCGCCGTAGTTTCTGGAAATGCTCGCATCCACCTGGGAGAAGGGTTTGAACAGACGGCCCTGCCCTTCCTCATCGATCCCGATCCCGGTATCGGTAACCGCGAACTTCAATAGCGTGCGGTCATCGATGTCTTCCTCAGAGAGCTTCACCGCGACCATACCGTTCGACGTGAACTTTATGGCGTTGCTCAATAAATTGAGGACGACCTGACGCAGACGAGTCTGATCTGTCATCACGAAGATTTTGCCGTGGCCGACGGGCAAGTCGGCGACGAGCGCATTGCTCTTCTCCGCCGCCCGGTCGCGGAGCATTGCCACGGTATCGGATACCAGAGCGGCAACATCGACAGGACCGAGCTGGACGTCGATCTCTCCGTTTTCCATTTTCGCGAAGTCTAGAATCTCGTTGAGGATTTCCAGCAGCGACTGGCCTGAGCGGCGGATCGTTTGGACGCCTCCGCGAACCCGCTCGGGAAGTTCCGACAGTTCGAGAAGTTCCGCCGTTCCGAGAATGGCGTTGAGAGGCGTGCGGACTTCGTGCCCCATGGTCGCCATGAACTGCGACTTGGCTCTGTTCCCCGCCTCCGCGGCGGCGAAGGACTCTTTCAGTTCGCGGGTCATACCTTCGAATTCGAGACCTGCCGCCCGTACGGACTTCAACTGCCGCCTCAGGGATATGACGAGGATACCGACGCTGAGCGAAAGCACCGCGGTGACGGCTCCCGTCTTGAGCTGAAGCGATTGCAGTGCTTCCCTTGCGTCGGCGCGCTCGGAACTGACCTTGTTGTTGGTATTGGTCAGCAACTCCTCGGTGTTTTTCATCAAGCCCTTCATGTCGGAAACGAATTTCGCGAGCATGCTGAGGTCCAGATGTTGTCCCGCCGCGATCCTGTCGAACATAGGGGCCTTTGACATAACTGCGGGCTCGATATTCGCGACAAGCTGGGCCAGGCCGGGGGTGTCTCCGAGGCGGAGGTCGAGGTTGGCCTTCTTGAGAAGCGCCATACGGGAATATTGGTCCATAAACCGGCGGCACCGGCGGGCAGGTGATCACATGGGGCCAGCCGCCATCCGATAGCCCACCGTTGCCAAACCTGATTGAAGCAAGACGATGCCCGCATTCTATCGCAAGTCCAAGCTGCTGCGTCGCTCCCGCGTCTTCTGAGGCTCGTTTTCCCTCCGGCGCCCGCGCCTCGTCTTCTGGTGCGGCGCGCTCGCCATCGGGGTTATCAGCGTTGGCTTCGCCAAGCTTGCCGACTTCGCCCAGCACGGTTTCATCCGCATGACGACGGCCGGCGAATGGACCTTTCTGCTCCCGCTTCTTATAAAGCCGGCCGGGTTTGCTCTCTCTCGGCCTATCTGGCGATGCGTTTCTTCCTAAACGCGCAGGGTAGCGGCATTCCGCAGGCCATCGCCGCGCGACATCTCAAGGACGAGGAGGATCGTGGCCGCTTGCTGTCCCTGCGGATCGCCTTCGGCAAGATCCTCCTGACATCGGCCGAGAGGGGCCGACGGTGCAGGTCGGCGCCTCAATCATGTTGGCCGTCGGTCGCTTCGGCGGCATGGCGCAGGCCCGCGGCCTCATTATCGCGGGCTCGGCTGGCGGCATCGCCGCCGCCTTCAATACCCCGCTTGCCGGCATCGTCTTTGCGATAGAGGAGATGGGCCGCACCTATGAGGCCCGCACCAATGGTCTCGTGCTTGCAGCCGTCATCATCTCCGGCCTTGCAGCGCTCGGCCTGTACGGCAGCTACCACTATTTCGGCTCGACCTCCGTGGCGCCGCACACCACGCGGGACTGGGCGCTCGTTTTCGCCTGCGGCATCGGCGGCGGCGCGCTTGGCGCCGCCTTCAGCGGCATGGCGCTGCATTTCGGCCAGCGCATCCGTCGATGGGCGCAACCATTGCCAATGAAGCGCATGGTGCTGTTGGCGATCTGTTGTGGCCTTGCCATAGCCGCTATCGGCATACTCTCGGACGGCAAGACCTTCGGCACCGGTTACGAGCAGGCCAAGAGCGCCGTGCAGGGTGAAGGCCTTCCATTGCCGTTCTTCATCGAGAAGTTCGCAGCCGGCATTCTCTCGATGCTCTCCGGCATCCCAGGCGGCATCTTCGCCCCGTCCCTTTCGGTCGGGGCCGGCATGGGCAGCACGCTTGGCTCGCTGCTGGGCACGAGTATTGCGCTCTCGGCGGTGCTCGGCATGGCGGGATATTTTGCCGGCGTCGTGCAGGCGCCGATGACCGCTTTCGTCATTATTCTCGAAATGACGGGGGACCACGAGGCGGTCATCCCGATCATGACGGTGTCGATGCTGGGCTACCTGACATCGCGCATCCTGTCGCGCGAACCACTCTACCATGGACTTTCAAGGGTGTTCATTGCCGCGGCCATCAGAGCACGACGGGCGACGGAGAAGAATGCCGGCGACACGGATACGACAACCATTCGGAACTAGGTTGTTTCAATCCCGACCCACGGGTGCCGATGCTCTTCATAAACGCTTTGGGTCGGCTTCAGCCCGTCCTTCACCTCGAAACATCCGAAGGCGACAGCCGTCATGCCTGGCCGAAACGCAGGTTTCCAGAAAACGGTGGAGCCGCAGCTGGGACAGAAGTGGAATTCGATAGGCCTGCCACTGGCACCTAGCCGGGAAAAGGAAGTCGTGGAACCGAACGTCTCGACTGCTTCATTGGCGAAAAACAAAGCGATCCCGAAAGCAGACCCCGTCCGCCGTTGGCATTCCAGGCAATGGCAGGCGGAGACTTTTTCCGGTTCGCCCTGCGCGACAACCGAAAGTGCACCGCAGGAACAGGTCGCCCGTCGTCTCATATGTCATCCTCAACGCGTTGTCCGTGACGCATTGTACAGATCACCGTTGACCTGCGCGCGGCATTTTCTATAACGGCTTCATTCGCCCCGGACCCGGTGAAACTCCGGGTGGCTCTTCTGGCCGCCGATCCGCCAGACAACGCAAAGCATCAACCCTGTTCACGAGGCCGGACGCCGTCCGGTCTGGATGCGCTTCTTTGCGGACTTTTCCATGTTCAATCTGACGACCTACAAGCGCGAGTGGTTCTCGAACATTCGCGCCGATATTCTCTCCGGCATCGTTGTGGCGCTTGCCCTCATCCCCGAAGCCATCGGCTTTTCCGTCATTGCCGGCGTCGATCCGAAGATCGGCCTTTTCGCCTCCTTCGCCATCGCCTGCGTCTCCGCCTTCGTCGGCGGGCGTCCCGGTATGATTTCCGCCGCCACGGCGGCGACCGCCGTGCTGATGGTCACGCTCGTAAAGGAACATGGCCTCGAATATCTTTTCGCCGCCACGCTGTTGATGGGCTTCATCCAGATCGGGGCCGGCTTCCTGAAGCTCGGCCGCGTCATGCGCTTCGTCTCGCGCTCCGTCATCACCGGCTTCGTCAACGCGCTGGCGATCCTCATCTTCATGGCGCAGCTGCCGGAACTCATCGCCGTGCCGGGGCTGACCTATACCATGATCGCGGCGGGCCTCGCGATCATCTATCTCTTCCCCTATGTCACCAAGGCCATCCCGTCGCCCCTGGTCGCCATCCTCGTGCTGACCGGCGTCGCCTATTGGGGTGGCCTCGACCTGCGCACGGTCGGCGATCTCGGCGAACTGCCCTCCGCGCTGCCGATCTTCGCGCTGCCGCAGGTGCCGCTGACCTTCGAGACGTTGCAGATCATTTTCCCGTATTCCATCGCGCTCGCCGCGGTCGGCCTGCTGGAATCGCTGCTGACGGCGCAGATCGTCGACGACATGACGGATACGCCGAGCTCCAAGAGCCAGGAATGCATCGGACAAGGGGCGAGCAACATCGCTTCCAGCCTGATCGGCGGCATGGGCGGCTGCGCCATGATCGGCCAGTCGGTGATCAACGTCACCTCTGGTGGCCGTGGACGCCTCTCGACCTTCGTCGCCGGCGCCTTCCTGCTGTTCCTCATTCTCGTGCTGGACGATCTCGTGCGCATCATCCCGATGGCCGCCCTGGTCGCCGTCATGATCATGGTCTCGATCGGCACCTTCTCCTGGCGCTCCATTCTCGACCTTCGCCGCAATCCGCTCTCCTCTTCCGTCGTCATGCTGGCGACGGTCGCGACTGTCGTTGGCACGCACGACCTCGCTAAGGGCGTGCTCGTCGGCGTGCTGCTGTCGGGCGTGTTCTTCGCCGGCAAGGTTGCCAAGCTCTTCCACGTCCGCTCGGTGCTGAGTGCGGATGGTTCGGAGCTCATCTATCATGTCGACGGCCAGATCTTTTTCGCGTCGGCGGAAAGCTTCACTGCGGCCTTCGATTTCACCGAGACATTGCGCAAGGTAACGATCGACGTCACGAAGGCGCATCTCTGGGATATCACGGCCGTCGGCGCGCTCGACAAGATCGTGCTCAAATATCGTCGCCTGGGCATTGAGGTCGCCGTCATTGGCGTCAACGAAGCGAGCGCCCATATGCTCGACCGCTTCGCCCTGCACGACAAGGAGCATGCCGCCTTCTCGGCTTCCGCCGGGCACTGACGTTGTGACGGCTCAGTAGTCAGCTCGGAGCGGAGTATTCTTGGCGCTGATGGAAGCCGAACCGGCGGCCCAGGACAAATTTAAGCGGTTAAACCCTCGTCCAGTCCAGAAACTCCGCCGGCTCCGAGTTCACCATATCGTGACGACACACCGCAGGGCGGCGTGGATGCGCGGTCAGAAATATTTTTCAGATCTGCATCCAGAGCAGTCTCTCATGTGTCTTCTGATGGAGAGCGCGCAAGTGGCTCATGCCAAAGGCTCTCAACCAAGCAGAAACGCAACTGGAGACCAACATGACCATTGCTCGCACCGCATTTGCCGCCGCAACCGCTCTCGTCATTTCCATGACTGCTGCCACCGCTGCCCCTGTCCTCGGCCTCACGGGTGAGAAAACCTTGATCATGTTCGAAACGGCGACACCCGCCGTCAGCAAGACGATCGAGGTCACCGGCGTTGACAAGCTTTTGGGCATCGATTTTCGGCCAGGCAACAAGACCGTGATTGGCGTGACGTCTGAACACGCGATCGTATCCATCGATCTGGAGACCGGCGCCGCAACCGACGTCGCCAGGATGGACAAGATGCTGACGCTCGCGGAAGCGCCTGTGGTGGTCGATTTCAATCCCATGGCCGATCGCCTGCGTTTCATGACAGGCACCACGAACCACCGCGTCCATCCTGATACGGGTGCCGTGACCGTCGATGGTACGCTCGCCTTTGAAGAGGGCGATATGCACAAGGGTGAAACGCCGAACATAATTGCGGCCGCCTATACAAACTCGATTGGAAAGCCTGAAAAGACGGCGATGTACAATATCGATGCAACCATCGGCGCCCTCATCCAGCAGACCAAGCCGAATGACGGCACGCTGAAGGCGATCGGGAAACTCGGTCTCAAGGAGAAGCCCGCCACCTACGCCTTCGATATCCAGGGTGAAGAGGGCGGCAAGAACACCGCTTACCTCGTAGCGAGCAAGGTTCTCTACACCGTCAATCTGGAAACAGGTGCAGCAACGGAAATCGGTGCTATCAATGGCCTTGAGAACGAGGTCCGCGACATCGCAGTTCTGCCATCCATGTAATCGGTTGGCGCAGAAGCTGTCTTGAACGCCCTTTGGTGAAACCGTTGGCACAAAATGATCGGCCGCCCCGTCGAGGCGGCCGATTTCGCTTTACCGGAGGGCGCACTTCACGGCGCTACAAGTCATGTAAACCAGACTGGACGATCACACATCTCAAGAAGCCCACGATCGCAGCACAATAAACCCGGCCGCCGGGTGGACGCAATCTGTGTGGCCGGCATCAGCCGGATTGTTACCCCATCGAATGGAGGTCATTGCCCCTAAAGGTAGCCTTTGCGATTGACATATTCGTCCAGTGTACGCCGCGCATAATGTAAAAATCGCGCGGCGCGTCGCAACAAAATCGCAGGGGATCGCGCATAGTCGATCATAAGCGCGGACGGATTAGGTTGGTTCGCAAACCGCGAACTTATCGAGATTTTTAAGGCTTCTGGGAAACCGAACGGTTCGCTGCTTCGTATACAAGTTTATCGCATCTGATCGTCAACGAGAAACAGGATGGTCAGGACTATGCCGCGATGCGTTGCTGGCAAATCCGGCTCGCCAAACGCGATCAGCGAGATGACCGTTTGGTGACCAAATCTTTACAAAGGACGTCGTTATGCACCCAAATAGTGGCATTCGGATCTTCTTTTTTCTTATGACAGGTCTGATGGTCAGTTTCACAACTGGAGCTGCTGCAGCGCCAAAAGTCGCCAGGGTTGGGCCCGACCACTATACCGGTACATGGCTGGAGATCGGAAGGACGCCAATGTTCCTGACCGATGGCTGCGTAGCCGGTTACTCGACCTACCGAAGGGGCGAGACACCTGACGAGGTCCTCGTCGAGGATGGATGTCATGTCGATACGCCGAAAGGTCGTCTAAAGACAGTCAACGGAACCGGAAAGATCGAGGACTTTGGCACGACAAACGCGAAAATGCGTGTCCGTTATCCGTTACTGATCACGTTCAATTACTGGGTTCTCTACAAATCGCCGGATAAAACCTGGTTCATCAGTGCCAACCCGTCGATGAAGGATCTTTGGATTTACTCAAGAACGGTCCCTTCGAAGGCGCGCCTGCAACGCATGGTCCGCAAGGCCAGAGAGCTCGGATATGATGTAAGTAAACTCGAGTTTCCGGCAGCTCGCTAAAATATCAATGTGTGGCCTCTCCGAAAAGCCACCGTTGAAGGATGACGAAATTCAGTTCGGTCGTGGTTGTGCTTTCAAGACTACGGGCCAAGACCAGATAACGCGATGGCGTGTAGCATTTCCCTCATGGTCGCGATGACGCGAGCATGATCGTATGGCTTGCTAAAAAACCTGCCCTCAACCGGTAAAAGCTCGTCGCTCAATTGACGGTGACCCGAAGCCACGATGATCTTGACCGGGGGCCATCTGTCGCGAACAGCAGAGGCAAGCTTCAAGCCGTCCATACTGCCCGGCATGTCGATATCGGTGAACATCAACCGGATCTCTGGATGGGCGTTCAGAATGTCGATGGCGTCGTCAGCATTTGTGGCCTCGAGCACAATGAACCCTTCCTTCTCAAGCGATATAACTACATCCAGTCTTACGAGCGCCTCGTCTTCGACGACAACGACTGTGATCCCCTTTTGCGTCATCCCTCAAACTCTCCGCAGTTGACGCGTCACATGTGTCTTTTCGACTATGCGAACCTGATGAACGGTAACCGGTGTTCCGCTCCCACGTTGTCTTGCTGATCCTAATCTGAACCGCACCGGGTTTGCCGGAGGCTCCAACTTCTGAGAGAGTGGAGCCGATATGAGCAAGACAACGAACAAATTTTCATCGGAAGTCCGCGCCCGAGCAGTGCGGATGGTTTTGGATCACCAAGGCCAATATTCCTGCGGCCGTGATTCTGACCGATCCGATCTTCCAGGGGCTGGCGATCTCGCTGCTGTTCGGGTTGATCTCTTCGACCCTGCTGACCGTCCTCGTCATCCCGGCGATCTATCGAGTGCTTCGCACATGAAGAAATTCCGGGATGTTAGGGGTACGGTCACTCATCGCTCGCATTGACGCCAGCCGGAAGAGCCAGGTGCTATCTCGCCGTTATGATGCCGACTAGAGGTCGAAAGCAATGTCCAGAACCATCCCCTGTCCCAACTGCGGTCAACTCAATCGGGTGTCTGACGAAAAAGATGCGAGAAAGGGGCAGTGCGCTACATGTAAATCACCTCTGTTTGCAGGCCATCCGATCAACCTGACCCGTGCGAATTTTGATCGTCAGATCAAGTCAGAAGACCTCCCCGTCGTCGTTGATTTCTGGGCGGCTTGGTGCGGCCCGTGCCGGGCGATGGCCCCTGTGTTCGAGGCAGCTGCGGCGGAGTTGGAGCCAAGGCTGCGGTTTGGAAAGATTGACACCGAGGCCGAACAACAGCTTGCGGCCCGGTTTCACATACAGAGCATTCCGACATTGATCCTGTTCAAGGGCGGCAAGGAGATCGGCCGTCGCAGCGGCGCATTGAGCAGCGGGGAATTGAAGCGCTGGATCGACCAACTGGCAATGCCTTAGCCACGTCGCAGCGAGTACTCTGAAGTTTTCGCACCGAAAACGTCATCATTTCTCTAGGCAGCGCAGAAAATTATTTCTGCATTCAAATGTTTAGGTCGCCTTGAAAGGTTTCGAACCGACGGCCAGTCAATATCACTTATCTGTTCATAGAAACGAGGATCCGGCGGGAAATTTCAGGCATTCATCTTTAAAAGCCTCGGGAAGGCCAGGCTCTCCCTCGGGTGAAAGCTTAGGCTGCGGCCAGCATTTCTCTCATGGTCGCGATGACGAGGCCGTGATCGTACGGTTTGCTGAAAAACCTGCCCTCGACGGGTAAAAGTTCATCACTCAATTGACGGTGGCCAGAAGCCACGATGATCTTCACCGGGGGCCACCTGTCGCGAACAGCGGACGCCAGCTTCAAGCCGTCCATACTGCCCGGCATGTCGATATCGGTGAACATCAACCGGATCTCCGGATGGGCATTCAGAATGTCGATGGCGTCGTCGGCGTTTGAGGCCTCGAGCACAATGAATCCTTCGTTCTCAAGCGAGATAACGATATCCAGCCTTACAAGAGCCTCGTCTTCAACGACAATGACTGTGGTCCCCTTTCGCGTCATCCCTCAGACTCTCCGCAGTTGACGCTTTCACACGTGTCTTTTTACTATGCGAACCTGATGAACGCGCAGAGAGATAGTTTGATCCAAGGAGAGATATTAATCTTTCAGCAAGTTACAGCAACTGGCGCTTTCAATTCGTGATTGAGGATATGGCGCAATCTATTGTCTTGCCGAAATCCGTGACAGAGCCCCGCTCACTGACAAGCGAAAGCCACCTGACGCGAAGAGGATTTCCGGAACCGTGCCGAATAACGATCCCAGCGCGGAGCGCACATATCGAGTGCCATAGCCCTGCCGCGTCGGTTCCCGCACAGCCGGCCCCCCGACTTCCGTCCAGTCCAGAGAGAGTTCGGAACTCCCGTTGGTGGCCACAAACCACAGGAGGTCAACATGTCCATCGGGATGGGAAAGCGCGCCATATTTGATGGCGTTCGTGATCAGCTCGTGGAGGCATAATGCGATGGTCGTACCTGCATCGCGGCTGACAACGATATCCGGCCCACTGGCATGAATGCGGCTCAAGCCGGCGCTGTTGTAGGGAGAGACCGTCAGGTCAATGACGGCTGAAAGCGAAACCTCCTCGCCACCGGCCTCAAAGACCGCGCTGTGGACGTTGGATAGCGCCTGCAGCCGACCGGCGAAATCGCTTGCCAGTCCCTCGACGGACGTGGCACCGCGCCGTGTCATCTGGAAGATCGAGGTGACGCTCGCGAGAATGTTTTTGACCCGGTGATTGAGCTCCAGCCGCAGCTGGCGCTCTCGCTCGATGGAATCGCGAACCTGGCGTTGGCGCAGCCGCACCAACAGGTTCGACTGGATCCCGTTCACGAGTTCCAACGGGGCGATCGGACGCGTGTGGAACAACAGACGCGAGCCCGGCCATGAAATCAGCAACTGTCCGCGAATGCGTTCAATGGGCGCCTTGCGCTCCAAAAGAACGATGATCGGCACTTCTGACCAGTCGGGCTGCTCCGCAAGATGCGTGGCAATCCGTGCAACAACCTGCGGGTTCAGTGCCTCGTGGGTGATGACGATGATGCCTGGAGAAAAAGCGAGATGCTCGACCAGATCCCCGTCGACCTTGGCGGCCTTGACCTCGATCTTCTGTTCTCGAAGGAAAGCAGCGACGTAATCGGCGTCCTTTCGAAACGGAGCAAGGACGAGCACCCAGTCCAGCTCGCTATCGACCGGGACGCCATTCATTTCGGGTCTGGGAGAGGATTGTAGGCGACGACGCTGACGCCTCCGCTTTCTATGATCAGCTCACGGATGTTGAGATCGTGGGGACCGTGACGCTTCTTGACCACGGTGATGTTCCGGCGTAAGCGCCCTTCGTGCTCCATGATCCGCAGAAGCAGAACGGTATCTCCGAGAAAGCTGACATCCACATCGATACCGACATTCTGTCCGATCAGACCGTGCTGAGCAACGATCAACATGGTTAGGACACCAGAGCGGGCAAGGTACTTCAGCAGCGACTGGATGTCGCGAACCGCTTTCTCGCGATGGGGCAGAGAATTCAGGTATCCCGTCAGGCTATCGATGACCACAACCCGTGACTTGTTTTGCGTGACGGCGTCCTGAACGATCTGCCCGAATTCGCCGGGGGAGATTTCGTTGGGATTGAAGTCCCGCAGGATGAGCTTGCCATCCTTGTGGAACTGCCTGAGTTCCATGCCCAAGCCCTCAGAACGACGGAAGAAGGTTTCCAACCGCTCCTCGAACAGGAAGAGCGCCACACTCTCACCCCGTTTGAGCGCCGCGGTGGCATAGAGGGACGACATGGTCGATTTGCCAGTACCTGACTGCCCGATGACGAGCGTCGTGGTCCCGGCCTCCTGGCCACCGCCGAACATCTCGTCGAGCTCGGCGACACCGGATTTGATCAACTGCGGCTTGGCCGTTTCTACGGTGGCGCTGGACATGATACGCGGAAAAACGACGACCCCCTGCCCCTCGCGGATTGCCATATCGTGATAACCGTCGGCGATCGGCACGCCGCGCATCTTGGAGACTTCGATACGGCGGCGCACGCCACCATATTCCTCCAGCGACTTGTCGAACCGGATAACGCCGTGGGCGAGCCCCTCGACCTCCTCGCCGCTGCGATCGTAGCCGGGCGTCTGGGTATCGAGCAACAGCGCGACCACGTTCCGCTTCGCAAGGAAGGACTTGAAACCGATCAATTCACGGCGAAAGCGAGGGGAATCGCCGGTGATGAGCCGGATTTCGAGCAGAGAATCATAGACGAGGCGGCGAGGCTTGTGCGCCTCGATCGCTGCTTCAATGGCTTTCCTAGTCTCGTCCAGCCGCAGATCTGCCGTCAGAAATATACTCTGGTCGTCGGCTTCACTGACGGTCCCTGATGTCGATAGCTCTTCAACACGGATGCCTTCAAGGGTCCAGCCGTGCGACACGGCAATGGCTTCCAATTCTGCGGCTGTCTGCGAAAGCGTGACATAGATGCAGCTCTCCCCAGCCTCGACACCGGCGCGCAAAAACTGCAGCGCGGCTGTGGTCTTGCCCGATCCCGGCGCACCCTGAAGCATGTAGAGGTTCGATGCAGGAAGGCCTCCGCGCAGAATTTCGTTCAATCCTGCGATTCCGGTGCTAACGACGGTGGACTTCTTCGGTTTGGGCATGTTCGACTTCCGCTAAGATGCTCGGCGCTTATTAAAATCGATGGCGCTCGCCATCCAGGGAAGAGCCACTTTGATCATATATTTGCCTTTCTAAAAACTTCAATGATCCCTGTGGAGGGTGCAAACATGACCCTCGCATTATGAGGAAACCAGTTGCGGTAACCGGATTAGTTTTTCCCACTGATTAAAGGGAGGCGCCTGTGGGATAGTGCCGTAGAAAACTAATAGTTGACGCCTCGACCCATGATGCCTATAAGATGAGTTATCGATTTTTTCTTGCCGAGCTTTGGTTACCACGCGACTAGCACCGCGTTTTGAACGAACCCTCCCTTTAAAACGATCGTTATCATCATCCGCAATGCTTTGCGTTGCGGTCGTCTATATTGCTATGAAAGGGTTCATCATGACCACTGGCACCGTAAAATGGTTTAATTCCACGAAGGGCTTCGGCTTCATTCAGCCTGACAACGGCGGCGCTGACGCCTTCGTTCACATCTCTGCCGTCGAGCGTGCTGGAATGCGCGAAATCGTCGAAGGCCAGAAGATCGGTTTCGACCTTGAGCGCGACAACAAGTCGGGCAAGATGTCTGCCTGCAACCTGCAAGCTGTATAATCGGTAACTGCTTTCCTTTGACCACGGATGTACTGGCACTGTCGAAAGCAATTACCAACCGAGGTCAGGCAGATTGCCTGGCCTTTTTTTGTGCCTAACACCCACGGCCACACGCCTGCGGCAAGACCTGCCAGAAATCACGAGTGATCCAATTACCGAGAAAACCAGTGAACTTCAGGCCATCAACACAGCATGGCAAATTGCGATCCAGGAAATTCTGAGGATGGTCGTTCGCGACCTCTATAGATCCGGCGACGAGGCTTCGTTTCACGGTCATATCAAGCGGATCGAAGAGGCTGCCGTCGACAGTATTTACACCGGGCTGATGCTGCGGGGGACCGACGAGTGGACCGAAGTTCTCGTCAAAGAGAAGTCGAGCAATTTCGTCACAAGCCTTCTTACATCGTTCACATACGATCGGGTCTGAAGCGCCTCACCGGTGGCGTCGCCTTAACCGCCTGGTTGGAATTGACTTGGTATCGGGTTTTCATGACCGAAGCCCCGCATGTCCACTTCAGACGCCACCGCTTTCCCGCTGAGATCATTGCCCATGCCGTATGGCTCTATTATCGGTTCCCGCTTAGCT
>NZ_JBLZPH010000048.1:0-23018 GCF_049199205.1 Shinella sp. M31
CCGCTCGCCGCGCTGATCGCCATCATCGTCACCTCGGCGGTGGGGGTCGCGCTCAATAAGCTCGCCATCGAGCCCGCCCGCGGCGCGCCCGTCGTCTCGCTGATCATCATCACCATCGGCGCCTCCATCTTCATCCGCGGCGCCACGCAATTGGTCTTCGATAAGCAGCTGCACCGCTTCCCGGCCTTTTCCGGCGACCAGCCGATCCTGATCGGCGGCGCGACGATCCTGCCGCAGAGCCTGTGGGTCATTGCCGGCGCGCTTGCCGTCTTCGTCTGTCTCTGGCTGTTCTTCACGCGCACGCTGATCGGCCGCGCGGTGCTGGCGACGGCCAACAACCGCATCGCCGCCCAGCTCGTCGGCATCAACACCAACTATGTGATGACGCTCTCGTTTGCCATGTCCGCCGCCATCGGCGCGCTGGCCGGCGTGCTGGTGACGCCGATCACGCTGACGGGCTACGATGTCGGTCTGGCGCTCGCGCTGAAGGGCTTTGCCGCCGCCATGCTCGGCGGCATGGGCAATCCCAAGGGCGCGCTGGTCGGCGGCTTGCTGCTCGGCGTGCTCGAGGCGATGACGGCCGGCTATATCAGCTCGCAATACAAGGATGCCGCCGCCTTCGTCGTCATCCTCGCCGTGCTCTTCGCCATGCCGCAGGGCCTGTTTGGCCGCAAGTCGACGGATCGGGTGTGATCATGCGGCTTTCCAGCAAGGCGATCACGCTCCTCATCCTCGCCGCGGTCATCGCGATCGCGCCGGCCTTCTTTCCGTCGTCCTACTATTTCCGCGTGGGCTCGCTGATCTTCGTCAACGGCCTTGCGGTAACAGGCCTCGTCATCCTCATCGGCTATGCCGGCCAGATCAGCCTGGGCCATGCCGGTTTCGCCGGCATCGGCGCCTATGCCTGCGCGCTAGCGCCCGTCCATCTCGGCCTGCATCCGGCGCTTGCCGCCGTGCTCGGCGCGCTTCTCTCGGCGGCTACTGCCTATCTCGTCGGCCGGCCGATCCTGCGGCTCAAGGGCTATTATCTCGCGGTCGCCAGCCTCGGTTTCGGCATCCTCGTCTCGATGGTGCTCTCCAACGAGGCGCAACTGACCGGCGGGCCTGACGGCATGGCGGTGCCGGAACTGGGCTTGCGCGCCGTGCTGAAGGCCACCGGCATCGACCTGTCCAACACCGAGTTCTGGTATGCCTTTTCCGGCCTCGTGCTGGTGCTCGGCGCCTGGCTGGCGCTCAATCTCTACCATAGCCCGACCGGCCGAGCGCTGCGTGCCCTGCATGGTTCGGAGGTCGCGGCCCGCACGGTCGGCGTCGATGTCGCGCATTACAAGCTCGTCGCCTTCGTGCTCTCGGCGGTCTATGCCTCGGTGTCGGGCTCGCTCTTGGCATTGCAGAACAAGTTCATCACGCCCGATGTCGCGGGTTTCATGCATTCGATCGAGATGGTCACCATGACGGTGCTCGGCGGTGCCGGTTCCGTGCTTGGCGCCATTCTCGGGGCGGCGATCCTGACGACGCTGCCGCAGGTGCTGACGATCTTCCAGGAATATGAACAGCTCATGCTCGGCCTCGTCATGATGCTCGTGATGATTTTCATGCGCGAAGGGCTGCTGCCGTCCATCGCGCGCCGTATCCGGGGGAGGGGGGAATGAGCCTGCTTCAGATCGAAGGCCTGGGCATCGATTTCGGCGGCCTGCGCGCCGTCAACGATGTCGGCTTCTCCTTGAAACCCGGCGAGATCGTCTCGGTCATCGGCCCGAACGGTGCCGGCAAGACAACGCTGTTCAACATGATATCGGGCGTCTATGCCCCGGCGCGCGGCCGCGTCGTGCTCGACGGCGAGGATGTCACGCGCATGCCGCCGCATCTTCTCGCGCGCCGCGGCCTGTCGCGCACCTTCCAGAACCTGCAGATCTTCCAGTCAATGAGCGTCTTGGAAAACGCCGTCGTGGGCCATCACCTGCACGAGCGCGGCTCGGTCTTCGCCGATCTCTTCGCGCTGCCGGCGTCCGGCCGGCGCAGCAGGGCCTCGGCGGAAAGCGCCCGTGCGCTGCTCGACCGCGTCGGCCTTTCCCGCGCCGCCGAGCAGGAGGCGGGCTCGCTCTCCTACGGCGCGCTGAAGCGGCTGGAAATCGCCCGGGCGCTGGCGCTGAAACCGCGTGTGCTGCTTCTCGACGAGCCCGCTGCCGGCTGCAATGCCGTCGAGACAGAGGAGATCGATCACCTTATCGCGCAGGTCGCGGCCGAAGGCGTGTCGATCCTGCTGGTGGAGCACGACATGAAGATGGTCATGCGCATTTCCAACCATATCGTGGTGCTCGATCACGGCGAGAAGATCGCGGAAGGCGAGCCGACGGCGATTGCGCGCAATCCGCGCGTCATCGAGGCCTATCTGGGTGCCCAGGCGACGGAGGCGAACCATGCTGACGGTTGAGGGACTGCGCTCGCGCTACGGCCGCATCGAGGTGCTGCACGGCATCGATCTCGACGTCGCCTCCGGCGAGATCGTCACGGTTGTCGGCGCCAATGGCGCGGGCAAGACGACGCTCTTGAAATGCCTCTCCGGCATCCAGCCGGTTTCGGCGGGCTCCATCCTGTTTCGCGGCGAAGCGCTGACAACGGTGTCCGCGCACCGCCGCGTGCAGCGCGGCCTTGCCCAGTCGCCCGAGGGCCGGCAGATATTCACCAACCTGACGGTGGAGGAGAACCTGCGTCTCGGCGCCTATCTCTTTGCCGACGACAAGGCGGACCGCGACATGCAGGACGCCTTCGTGATGTTCCCGATCCTCAAGGAGAAGCGGAACCTCGCGGCGGGCGGTCTCTCGGGCGGCCAGCAGCAGATGCTGGCGATCGCCCGCGCGCTGATGGCGCGGCCTTCCTGCCTGCTGCTTGATGAACCCAGTATGGGCCTTGCCCCTATCCTCGTCGCGCAGATTTTCGATGTGGTCAAAAGCATGAAGGCGCTCGGCGTCACCGTGCTTCTCGTCGAGCAGAATGCTTTTGGCGCGCTTTCCGTCGCCGACCGCGGTTATGTCATGGAGACGGGGCGGATCACCATGTCCGGCCCCGCCGCCGAACTGATCGCCGACGAACGTATCCGCGCCGCTTATCTGGGAATCTGAGATCATGACCGTCACCATCGCCCGAGAAGGTTCCGTCGTCGTCGTCACCGTCGAAAATCCGCCCGTCAACGCCCTGTCACAGGCCTTGCGCCAGGCGCTTGTCGAGGCAGTGGCGGAACTGGATGCGGACAGTAGGGTAAAAGCCGTGGTGTTGATCTGCGCCGGCCGCACCTTCATCGCCGGTGCCGATGTGAGCGAATTCGGCAAGCCGCCGCAGCCGCCGCATCTGCCCGACGTCGTGGCGGCTATCGAGGCGGCGAAGAAGCCTTGGGTCGCGGCGATCCACGGCAGCGCGCTCGGCGGCGGCCTCGAAGTGGCGCTCGGCTGCGCCTACCGTGTCGCCTTGGTCTCCGCCAGCCTCGGCCTGCCGGAAGTCAAGCTCGGCATCATTCCCGGCGCCGGCGGCACGGTGCGTCTGCCGCGCCTGATCGGTGCGGCGGCGGCCGTCGATCTGGCGACGGGCGGCAGTCCGGTCGGCGCGAAGAAGGCGGAAGGCCTTGGGCTTGTCGATGCCGTCATCGACGGGGATCTGCGTGCGGGTTCCATCGCTTTCGCTGAGAGCATTGCGGAAAAACCGCTGCCGCTGCCGATCTCCCACCGTGCCGTTCCGGCTGTCGAAGCCGGCTTCTGGGAAAGTGCTGAAAAGGCCGTCGCGGCCAAGGCGAAGCGCGAGATTGCGCCGCTGCGCGCGCTCGCCTCCCTCCGCAAGGCTTGCGAGACGGATTTCGCCGATGCCATGGCCTTCGAGCGTGAAACCTTCCTCGCCCTGCGCGGCTCCGAGCAGGCCGCAGCCCTGCGCCATGTCTTCTTCGCCGAGCGTGCTGCGCCCCGTCCGCCGGAACTCGCCGGCGTCACTCCGCGCGACATCCGCTCGGCTGCGGTGATCGGCGGCGGCACGATGGGGGCGGGCATCGCCGCGGCCCTGCGCGATGCCGGCCTGCCGGTGGTGCTGATCGAGCGCGACGCCGCGGCGGTGGAGCGCGGGCTTGCCAATGTCAGGGCGATCTATGACGGCTCCGTCAAACGCGGGCGTATGGCGCAGGCGGTTGCCGACCAGCGCATGGCGGGCGTCACCGGCGGCGATGACTACGGCCTGCTTGCCGATACGGACCTCGTCATCGAGGCCGTTTTCGAGGATCTCGTCGTCAAGCGCGCGGTCTTCGAAAAGCTCTCGGCGGTCTGCCGGTCGGATGCGGTGCTCGCCACCAACACGTCCTATCTCGATCCCGGTGCGATCAGCAACGGCATCGCCCATCCCGAGCGGTTCCTCGGCCTGCACTTCTTCAGCCCGGCCCATGTCATGAAACTGCTGGAGATCGTACCGACGGAAACGACGGCGCCGGAGGTTCTGGCGGCCGGCTTCGCGCTCGCTCGCCAGCTTGCGAAAATCCCGGTCCGCGCCGGCATCTGCGATGGTTTTATCGGCAATCGTATCCTGAAGGTGACGCGTGCGCAGGCCGAGCGCCTGCTGTTGTCGGGCGCGCCGCCCTTGGCGGTCGATGCCGCCATGCGCGCGTTTGGCCTGCCCATGGGGCCGTTCGAAGCGCAGGATCTCGGCGGCCTTGACATCGCCGCCTTCCAGCGCAAGGCGGCGCGCGAGCGGGGCGAAACACCCTTTGCCCCCGTGGCGGAGCGGCTTTGCGCGCTTCAGCGGTTCGGCCAGAAAACCGGCGGCGGCTGGTACGACTATCAGCCCGGAGACCGGTCGCCGCAACCGTCGGAGACCGTTGCGGCGGTCATCGCCGAGGCGGCTACGGGCCGCCCCCAGCGCGCCTGGGATGACGCGTCGATTGCCGATGCGATCCTGCTGCCGATGGTCAATGAGGCGACGCGCATTCTGGAAGAGCGCGTGGCGCTCCGTGCCGCCGATATCGATCTGGTGAAGATCCATGGCTACGGTTTTCCGCGCTGGCGTGGCGGTCCGATGCACTATGCCGAGGCGCGTGGGCTTGCGGAGGTCGTGGCCGTGCTCGACCGGCTTGCGGCGGAGGGGCTTGCCGAGGCGCCCTCGGAGGGGTTGCGCCGGGCGGCGGCGGCCGGCGGTTTCAGCGCTGGAACGGTAGGCAAGCGCTGCGGACTGTGATGAGATAGTTTGGGAGTAAAGGCATTCTGCGGGAGCCGGGGAGGGCGCAATGCAGTCGCTGATGACGCCGGGACACAAGCCGGTACAGGTGGAAATTCTCGAAGCGGAAATCCGCAAGGTCTGCGGGTCCTTCGATCTGGAGCCCATGCGGCGCAGCGGCGTCGTCAATGGTGACGTGACCACGCGGCGCGTCGGACCGTTCGATACAGCGATCGTCGCGCTCGATGCTTCCGAGGTCGCCCGCAGCACCCGCTCCATCCGGCAGGATCCCGGCGAATATTTCTTCCTGCTCGTGCAGGATGCCGGCCAATGTCGCGTCGAACAGGGCGATCATGTGGCCGAGCTACTGCCGGGTGACATGTTCCTCGTCGATTCCGTCAAGCCCTCGACCTTTCTCTATCGCGGCGAGCGCTCCAACCAGGTCTCCCTGCACATTCCGCGCGACGAGGTGGTGCATCGGTTCGGCAATGCCTGTGCCGGCGGCCTCCCGATCTTGCGGGATGACCCGCTCTGGGTCGCCATGCGCGCGGTCATCGCAAAGATGCTGCTGGAGGACGGCGCGCAGGCGCAGCTCGGCGAGGCGTTCCTGTGCCTGATGGGCGCCTACCTGCATTCGAGCCGGGTTGCCGGCGTCGCGGCGCCGGCCGAGACCCTGCTGTCGCGTGCTTTGGCGATGATCGACCGGCATCGGGCGGATCCCGCCTTCGGTCCGCGTGAGCTTGCCACCCGCCTCAATGTGTCCGAGCGCATGCTGCAACGGCATTTCCGGCCGCTCGGCGAAACGCCCGGCCATAGGCTGCTCAATCGCCGGCTGGAATTGGCGCATGCCCGGCTGACGGCGCGGCGGGAACAGCCGTCGGAAGGCGTGACCGCCGTCGCCTTCGACTGCGGCTTCAACGACCTCTCCTATTTCTACCGCGAGTTCCGCAAGAAATACGGCGCCACACCGGGTGCGGTTGCGCGCTGCCATTGACGCTTTTGTCCAAAAGTCGGGACGGCGCCGTCCAAGTCTGATGCCGCGCCCGCTTCTATTCTCTGCCACCAGATAGGACCGCCGGAGGAGGCGGCCTGCCATGAAGGAGGCGGAAATGATGGAATTCAAGGCGACCATCGGCGGCAAGCCGGCGGCTGTCGGCGCGGACTTTGCCGTCATCAACCCGGCGACGGGCGAGGAGGTCGGCCGTGCGCCTGACATGGGCGGCGTCGAGCTGGATGCGGCCGTGTCAGTCGCCAAGGCGGCGTTCGCGTCGTGGTCGGCGCAGAGCGATGCGGCGTTGCAGGCGGCCTGTGCTGCGGTGACCGCGAAGATCGAGGAACATGCGGCGGAGCTTGCCGAAATCATCACGCTGGAGCAGGGCAAGCCGCTGAACGGCCTCGGCTCGCGCTGGGAAGTCGGCGGCGCCGTCGCCTGGGCGGGTTATACGACGGGGCTTTCGATCCCGGTCAAGGTCTTGCAGGACAACGAGCAGGGGCGGGTGGAGCTGCATCGCAAGCCGCTCGGCGTCGTCGGCTCGATCACACCATGGAATTTCCCGGTGATGATCGCCGTCTGGCATATCCTGCCGGCGCTGCGCACCGGGAACACCGTTGTCGTAAAACCGTCGCCCTATACGCCGCTTTCGACGCTGCGGCTTGTGCAGATCATGAACGAGGTGCTGCCGCCCGGCGTCGTCAATGTGGTGACGGGCGATGACAAGGCGTTCAATCTCGGCGGTGCCATGTCGGCACACCCGGATATCGCCAAGATCGTCTTCACCGGTTCCTGCGCCACCGGCCAGAAGGTCATGCAGTCGGCAGCCGCGACCATGAAGCGCCTGACGCTGGAGATGGGCGGCAACGATGCCGGCATCGTGCTGCCGGATGCTGATCCGCAGACGATCGCCGAGGGCCTGTTCTGGGGCGCCTTCATCAACAACGGCCAGACCTGCGCGGCGATGAAGCGGCTTTATGTGCACGACAGCATTCACGATGCCGTCTGCGACGCGCTCGTTGCCTATGCGAAGGCGATCCCCGTCGGCAACGGCATGGAGGAGGCGAGCATTCTCGGCCCGATCCAGAACCGCATGCAATTCGACAAGGTTTCGCGGCTCGTCGCGGATGCCAGGGGACGCGGCAGGGTGCTGCTCGGCGGCGAGCCGGGCGAGGGCCTGTTCTTCCCGCCGACCATCGTGTCGGGCCTGCGCAACGGCGATGCGCTGGTCGACGAGGAACAGTTCGGCCCGGCGCTGCCGGTCATCCGCTATTCCGATGTCGAGGAGGCGATCCGGCTGGCGAACGACAGCCCGAACGGGCTCGGCGGCTCGGTCTGGTCGTCGGATATCGCTGCTGCAAAGAAAGTGGCGAGCCGCATGGCCTGCGGCTCCGTGTGGATCAACAAACACGGCGCCATCCAGCCGAATGCGCCCTTCGGCGGCGTCAAGCTTTCCGGCATCGGCGTGGAGTTCGCAGAGGAAGGCCTTGCCGAATACACCGATATCCAGGTGGTCTTCGCCTGAGAAAACAACAGAAGAGGGAACGATCATGAGACTGACGAACTATCTTGCTGCAACGGCGCTGGCCTTCGGCCTGACCACCACCGCCGCAGCCGCCCATCCGCTGGATGGCCTGACCGCCGAGGAATACCAGAAGATCAACCAGATCCTGCGCGACCAGAAGGTTGCCGACGACACCACGCTCTATCCGCTGATCGAGCTGAAGGAGCCCGCCAAGGCCGATGTGCTCGCCTGGAAGGAGGGCGACAGCCTCGACCGCAAGGCGACGGTCTACCTGACCAGCAAGGAAGGCTTCAGCGAGGCGGTGGTCAACATCACCAAGGGCGCGGTGGAGAGCAACGAGAAGACCAAGGGACAGCCTATGGTGCTGTTCACGGAATTCATGGGGGCGCTGGAAGGCGTACTCGGTAATCCCGAAATGGTGGCTGGCCTTGCCAAGCGCGGCCTGAAACCGGAACAGGCCTTCTGCCTGCCGCTCACCGCCGGCAATTTCTTCACCGACGAATACACCAATTCCCGCCTGATGAAAGTGCCCTGCTATCAGGTGCCCGACGGCTCCAACTTCTATGCTAAGCCGATCGAGGGCCTGTTTGCGCTTTACGATATCGGCAAGAAGGAAGTGCTGCGCGTCGTCGATACCGGCGTGCTGGATGTGCCGAAGGATGGCTGGGGCTATACGGAGGAGGAAGTCGCCAAGCGCACGCCGCTGCGCGCCGAGACCAACCCCGTCAAGCTGGTGCAGGAGGGCGGCCCGAACTACAAGATCGACGGCAGCCATCTCGAATGGGATATCTGGCGCTTCAACTTCCGTGTCGACAAGCGGCCGGGCCTGGTGCTCTCCAATCTCGACGTCAACGATGACGGCACCTGGCGTTCGGTCATCTATCAGGCGCATCTGTCGGAAGTCTTCGTGCCCTATATGGACCCGTCGGAAGGCTGGTATTGGCGCACCTACATGGACAGCGGGGAATATGGCTTCGGCCTGTTCCTGACGCCGCTGCGCGCCGGCATCGATTGCCCCGCGCATGCCACCTTCCTGCCGGCGACGATCGCCGACGACAAGGGCCAGCCGCTGGTCATTCCCGATGCGATCTGCGTCTTCGAGCGCAGCATCGGCGATCCGGCCTGGCGCCATTTCGAGGTCTTCGCCCAGACGCCGGAAAAGCCGATCCCGGCGGAAGGACGCCCGGCGACGGAACTCGTGGTGCGCACGGCCTCTGAAGTCGGCAACTATGACTATCTCATCGACTATCGCTTGCAGCAGAACGGCCAGGTCAACATCTATGTCGGTGCAACCGGCCTTGATGCGGTGAAGGGTGTCGCCTCCACCTCGATGAAGGATGCGACGGCCAAGGCCGATACGGCGCATGGCACGCTGATCGCGCCGAACCTCGTCGCCGCCAACCACGACCACTATTTCAACTTCCGCATCGACTTCGACGTCGATCAGCCGATCAACCACTTCTCGACGATGGATATCGTGCCGGCCAAGCTCGACGCGTCGAGCCCGCGCAAGTCGATGTGGACGGTCGAGCACAAGATGCCGATGACGGAAATGGAGGCGCGCTACAAGCTCTCCGCCTCGCAGCCGCGCTACTTCCACATCTCCGACCCGTCGCGCGAAGGCTATCTCGGCCATGAGCCGGGCTATATGATCCACCATGGCGACGTGTCCTACGGTCCGTTCGACTTCGAGAACGACCCGCCGATGAAGCGCAATGCCTATATCGAATATTCGGTGTGGAATACGGTCTATGACCCGGAACAGCGGTACGCCGGCGGCAAGTTCGCCATGCAGAGCGATGGTTCGGATACGCTCGCCGAGTGGGTGAAGAAGGACCAGAGCCTGATGGGCAAGGACATCGTCACCTGGTTCTCCGCCGGCTTCCACCACATTCCGCGCATGGAGGACTGGCCGGTCATGTCGACGGAGTGGAAGACCGTACACATCATGCCGCACAACTTCTTCGCCCATAATCCGGCGCTGACGATCAGGAAGTAGTGTGCGCGAATGCGGGCTTACGGCAAGCGCTGCCCCTCATCCGCTTGCCGGCACCTTCTCCCCGCAAGCGGGGAGAAGGCACACGCGGCCAAGTTTGCCTCATGACGGTGGACGTTTTTGAGGGAGAGCTTGCTTCCTTCCCCTTCTCCCCGCTTGCGGGGAGAAGGTCGCGGCAGCGGGATGAGGGGTTTTTCCTGCAAACGCCCTGAAGCGATCTCTGGCCGCTTCACTCCGCCGACTGCATGTCGCCGAAAACCGTCGGGATTAGTTCCGATATCGTCGGGTGAATGTGCACGGCGTGCGTGATCGTTGTGTAGGGCCTGCCGGAATACATTACGTCGAGGATGCTCTGCACCGCCTCGTCGCAGCCGGTGCCGAGAAGGGAGGCGCCGAGGATTTCCTTCGTCTCCGCATCGGCGATGACCTTCATGAAGCCGAGCGTTTCGCCCTTCTCCTTGGCGCGGCCGACACGCGTCATGGGCCGGGTGCCGATCAAGAGCTTGCGGCCCGTCTTGCGTGCCTCCGTCTCGTTCATGCCGACGCGGCCGAGCGGTGGATCGATATAGAGCGCGTAGGTCTGGATGCGGTCGCTCACCTTGCGCTGTTCGTTGTCGAGCAGGTTCGCCGCGACGATCTCGAAGTCGTTGTACGACGTGTGCGTGAAGGCGCCGCGGCCGTTGCAGTCGCCCATGGCGAAGATGCCGGGCACGTTGCTTTCCAGCCGCTCGTCGACGGTGATGTAGCCGCGCTTGTCCACCGCCACACCTGCCTTGTCGAGGCCGAGATCGTCGGTGTTCGGCCGCCGCCCGGTGGCGAGCAGGATATGCGAGCCGGTGATCTCGGGTGCGCCGGCCGTGCAGTCGACGCCCACCCCGACACCACCGTCGCTTTTGAAAAACCGGATGCATTCCGCCCCGGTCCTGATCGCGATGCCCTCCCGTTCCAAGATGTCGCGCACGGCGTCGCTGACATCTGGATCTTCCCGTGCAATCAGTCGCGGCCCTTTCTCGACGACCGTGACCTCGGCGCCGAAGCGGCGGAACATCTGGGCGAATTCCAGCCCGATATAGCTGCCGCCGATGACGACGAGGTGTTCCGGCACCTCCGTCAGCTCCATGATCGAGACGTTGTTGAGGTGCGGCACGTCTTCCACGCCGGGAAAGTCCGGCACGACGGCGCGGCCGCCGACATTGAGGAAGATTTGAGGAGCGGACAACAGGTCGTCGCCGACGCGAACTTCCGTCGGGCTTTCGAAACGCGCATGGCCGCGGATGAAGGTCAGGCCTTCCATGCTTTCCAGCCAGTCCTCGTTGCCCTTGCGGGCATCGAAGCGCACCGTGTCCTTGCGCGCCATGACCTTGGCGAAATCAATGGCGACAGGGCCGGTCACCACGCCGTATTCGGCGCCGCGGCGGGCGAGGTGGGCGGCATAGGCGCTGGCGACCATGGCCTTGGTCGGCATGCAGCCGGTGTTGACGCAGGTGCCGCCGACGAGCTTGCGCTCGATCAGCGCGACCTTCCGGCCGGCGGCCGTCAGCCGCCCGGCAAGCGACGGGCCGGCCTGGCCCGCACCGATGATGATGGCGTCGAATGTCTGCATCAGAGAACCGACGAGACGACGAAGAGGCCGAGCAGCACGGCGACGGCGTCTTCGAGAAGCGCGATGGGCAGGTCCTTGCCGCCGGTCGCCGCGACGAGGCGCTGGCGGGCTTCCGCCCCCCCCAAAGTGCCGATGACCGCGCCGATCACGCCGGCCACCAGCCCGCCGATCAGCGCACCGCCGGCCGTGCCGATGACGGCGCCGCAGAAGGCGCCGCTGACGATGCGCGCGCCGAACTGCTGCGGCACCTTGCGGCTCGGTGTGCTCGGCAGCTGGTCGGTGACGAATTCGACGAGCGCGAGCACACCGAAAACATAGGGCGTGAAGCGATAGCCCATGAAAGCGGCCCAGGTGCCGGAAAGCGGCAGCCAGCCGAGGGTGGCGCCGATGCTGACGGCCGCCGGTGCCGTCATGGTGCGAAGCCCTGCCACGACACCGATCAGCAATGCGAGGATGTAGATGCTCATTGTCCCCTCAAAAAATTTGCGCCGGACATCGGGCCCGGGATGGTTCCCGGCAGTGATGAAATGCACTATCGAAATGGAGGATGGGCCTGTTGGAAGACTGTCGGATGGCATGGCCGATTGCAATGGGTTTCTTTTGCCGGATAGGTTCTTCCGGCATAAATTTTAAAGCGCTTTGGACGCGGCAATAAACGCCGTGTCTTGTTCTGCCTTCGCAGTCTGTTTTTTGCGATTTGCTGCCATATATGGAATGCTTTGCCCGGACGGGCTTTCTGAAACGTGGTGAAACTGTGGCCACGAATTGCCGCACAAGGAGAGGTTTTCACATGCGCCCAGTCGTCAAGTTTATCGGAGCAGCTCTGGCCCTCGGTCTGGCCGCCGGTGCCGCCCAGGCCCAGGTCGTCGTTTCCTCGAAGATCGATACGGAAGGCGGTGTCCTCGGCAACATCATCCTGTCCGTTCTGAATGCCAACGGCATCCAGACGACGGACCGCGTCCAGCTCGGCGCGACCCCGGTCGTCCGCCAGGCGATCATCGCGGGCGAGATCGACATCTATCCGGAATATACCGGCAATGCCGCCTTCTTCTTCGAAAAGGCCGACGATCCGGCCTGGAAGGATGCGACCAAGGCCTATGAGCTTGCGAAAACGCTCGACTATGATGCCAACAAGATCGTCTGGCTGCAGCCGTCGCCGGCCAACAACACCTGGGCGATCGCGCTGCGCAAGGATGTGACCGAGCCGAACAAGCTCGTTACGCTCAGCGACTTCGGCAAATACGTCTCCGGCGGTGGCCAGGTCGTGCTTGCGGCCTCCTCGGAATTCGTGAACTCGGCAGCCGCCCTTCCGGCCTTCCAGACGACCTACGGCTTTACGCTTAAGCCGGAACAGCTGATCACGCTTTCGGGCGGTGACACGGCGGCGACGATCGCCGCCGCGGCCAACCAGACCAACGGCGCGAACGCCGCGATGGTCTATGGCACGGATGGCGGCATTGCGCCGTCGGGCCTCGTCGTTCTCGAAGACGACAAGGGCGTGCAGCCGGTCTATCAGCCGGCGCCGATCATCCGCGAGGAGGTTCTGAAGGCCAATCCGCAGATCGAGGAGCTGCTGAAGCCCGTCTTCGAAAAGCTCGACCTCGTCACGCTGCAGGATCTCAACGGCCGCGTTCAGGTCGGCGGCGAGCCGGCCAAGGCGGTTGCCGAAGACTTCCTCAAGAAGAACGGCTTCATCAAGTAACCGCGATCACCCTTCGCCCGGCCGGGCGGAGGGTTCTCCCTCGAAAGGCGTTCATGCGGTTCAGGATCGACAAGCTCGGCGTGGTGATCGCCGCTTTGCTGGCTTACGGCGCCTTTCTGGCGCCGTTTGCCAATTTCCGGGCCAACCGCATCGTGCCCGGCGAGCCGCGCGCGATCCTCGATGCATTGCCGTCCGGCGTCGGCGCGATGTTGCTCGCCTTTATCGCCGTCGCCCTCGTGCTCGTCGTTCTGAAGACGCCGACGCTGCTGCGGCTGGTGCTCGGCCTTGCGGCCCTCGCGGTTCTCGCGGTTCTCATCGGCCTGTCCGCCGGCCATCTCACACCGCCGGAAAATACCTATGCCCGTGTTTCGCCGGCCTCCGGTTTCTGGCTCACCAGTTTTTCCTTCGCGCTGCTGACCGCCGATGCGCTGGCACGGCTGAAACTTTCGCCGCTTGCGCGGGTGGCGCTTTTGGCGGCCGTTGCGGTGGCGGTCTCCGCCCTCCTGATGTCCGGTGCCTGGGACGGGCTGTCGATCCTCAAGGAATATGGCAGCCGCGCCGAGACCTTCTGGCTGGAAGCCAGCCGGCATGTCGTGCTGGCGCTCGGCTCGCTGGCGGCGGCGACCTTGGTCGGGCTGCCGCTCGGCATCCTCTGCCATCGCGTGGAGGCCCTGCGCGCTGGCGTGCTCAATGTGCTCAACATCATCCAGACGATCCCGTCGATTGCGCTCTTCGGCCTGCTGATCGCGCCGCTCGGCTGGATCGCGCTCCATGTGCCGGGTGCTGCGGCCATCGGCATTCGCGGGATCGGCGCGGCCCCCGCCTTCGTCGCGCTCTTTCTCTATTCGCTGCTGCCGGTCGTCGCCAACACCGTCGTCGGCCTTGCCGGCGTGCCGCGCGATGCCAATGATGCGGCGCGCGGCATCGGCATGACGGATCGTCAGCGGCTGTTCGGCGTCGAGCTGCCGCTTGCCTTTCCCGTCATTCTCACCGGTATCCGCATCGTGCTGGTGCAGAACATCGGGCTTGCCACCATCGCCGCCCTGATCGGCGGCGGCGGCTTCGGCGTCTTCGTGTTCCAGGGCATCGGCCAGACGGCCATGGACCTCGTGCTGCTCGGCGCGGTGCCGACGGTCGCGCTCGCCTTTGCGGCCGCCATCGTGCTCGATGCCGCGACCGAACTTTCCCTCTCCAAACCCGGCAGGGCCGCATGATCGAGATCGACAGCATCACCAAGCGCTATGGCGACAACACCGTGGTCGACAATGTCTCGATGACGATCGCTCCGCGCACGATCACCGTCATCGTCGGCACGTCGGGTTCCGGCAAGACGACCCTGATGCGCATGGTCAACCGCCTCGTCGAGCCGACCTCGGGCACCATCCGCATCGACGGCGAGGACAACCGGTCGATGCCCGGCTATGAACTGCGCCGCCGCATCGGCTATGCCATCCAGGGTCACGGCCTCTTCCCGCACCGCACGGTGGCGGAAAACATCGCCACCGTGCCGACGCTGCTCGGCTGGGACAAAAGCCGCATCGATGCCAAGGTGAAGGAGCTGCTGTCGCTCTTTCAGCTCGACCCCGCCGCCTTCGGCCCGCGCTATCCGCATGAACTGTCGGGTGGCCAGCAGCAGCGCGTCGGCGTTGCCCGGGCGCTTGCCGCCGAGCCGAACATCCTGCTGATGGACGAGCCCTTCGGCGCGCTCGATCCGGTCATCCGCGCCAAGGCGCAGGACGACCTTCTGGCGATCCAGAAACATTTCGGCACGACGATCATCCTCGTCACGCATGACATGGAGGAGGCCTTCCATCTCGCCGACAAGATCGCCGTGATGGACAAGGGCCGGATCGTGCAATACGCCGCTCCCGAGGAGATGCTGGTCAATCCCGCCACGGATTTCGTCGAGACGCTGATCGGCGCCGGTGAACGGCCGTTCCGGCTGCTCTCGATCGGTACGGCCGGCGATGCCGCCGAAGCGGGCACTGCGGATGGCGAACCGCTTGCAGCGGCGACCAGCCAGCGCGACGCGCTGTCGGCACTGTTGTGGTCCGGCCGCGATGCCCTGCCGGTCGTCGGTGCGGATGGCGCAGCCCTCGGCCGCGTGACGCTTGCCGGCCTGGCCCGTCGCGCCGCGAGGCCGCAATGAAGCGGCTCCTGCCCAATCTTTTGCGGCTGGCGGCGCTGATCATCCTGATCGCCTTCCTCGTGCAGCCCATGCTGTTCGAGCCGCTGCTGAAGCCGCTGGTGCAGGCCAATGCGCCGGCCGTATACAATCAGGGCAGCCTGCTGTCGCTGACGCTCTCCCATCTCGCCACGGTCTTCACCGCAACGCTTGCCGCGACCATCGTCGCCGTCGGTCTCGCCATCCTCGTCACACGGCCGATCGGCGCGGAATTCCTGCCGCTGTCGCGCAGCCTGGTGAATATCGGCCAGACCTTTCCGCCGGTTGCCGTGCTGGCGCTCGCCGTGCCCGCCGTGGGTTTTGGCGAAAAGCCGACGCTGATTGCGCTTTTCCTCTATGGCCTGCTGCCGATCTTCGAGAATTCCATGACCGGCCTTTCCACCCTGCCGCCCGCCATCGTCGAGGCGGCGAAGGGAACCGGCATGACGGCGTGGCAGCGGCTGACAAAAGTGGAACTGCCGCTGGCGCTGCCGATCATTCTCGCCGGCATCCGCCTTTCGGTAACGATCAGCCTGGCGACGGCCACCATCGGCTCGACGGTTGCGGCGAAAACCCTCGGCGAGGTCATCATCGCCGGCCTGCAATCCAACAACCTCGCCTTTGTGCTGCAAGGCGGTCTCGTTGTCGCGGTGCTGGCGGTGCTGATCTACGATGCCTTTTCCGCGCTCGAGCGCATGCTTTCGCGCCGGGCCGGCCGGGTCTAGTCGTCGGTCTCGAGGTCGTAGACGAGAATGCCGGCGACGCCGCCCTCAGCCGCCGCGACGAGGCGGCCGCCCGTCTCTCTGTGTTCGGGATCCTCCAGATAGGCATCGCGCGAAAAGCTGTCGGCGAAATCGACGATGAAGCCGTCGGAAAAGCCCTTGTCCATGCCGGTTTCCGGGCTGACATTGGTTCCGATATGTACGGCGACCATGCCCGGCAGGCGGTCCTTCAGGGCATCGATCTCGTTGAACAGCTCGGTCTTGTAGGCGACGGAGATGGTCGGCTTGAAGCGGATGAAGACGCAATGGCGGATCATGGTTTCCCCTATCGGATGTTGGTGCGGGCGCGCGGACGCAGGTCGTTGCGCTCGTGCTGGAAGACCTGGGTCGGCAGCGCCGGCAGGCCGCGGATGATGTCGGCGCCCTTCTCGCCCACCATGATCGTCGGCGCATTGGTGTTGCAGGAGGGAACGCGCGGCATGACGGAACTGTCGCAAACGCGCAGTCCGTCAAGCCCGTGCACCTTCAAATCGAGCCCGACGACCGCGTCCGCCCCCGTGCCCATCTTGCAGGTGCCGACCGGATGATGGTCCGTCTTGGCATTGGCGCAGCCATAGTCGAACAGGTCCTCGTCGGTCACGACTTTCGGTCCCGGCAGGCGCTCGGCCATGACGAACGGTTTGAGCGCGGCCTGCTGCATGATTTCGCGGGCGATCTTCAGGCCCTCGATCGACATTTTGCGATCATGCGGATCGTCCCAGTAGTTGGGGTCGATCAGCGGCGCTGTTGACGGATCGGCGGAGGCAAGCCGCACCGTGCCCTTCGAGCGGGGATGCAGATAGGCCGAATTCAGCGTCACGCCGGCATTCTTCAGCTTTTCGACGCCGGCCTCGATGCCCGAGCCGAGGCCGAGATGGAACTGGATATCCGGCGAACGCGCCTCAGGATCGGCGTACCAGAAGCCGCCGGTCTCGAAGAGCGAGGAGGCGACGGGCCCGGAGCGGAAGAGCACATATTGCAGGCCGGCCCAGAGCGTGCGGTGCAGCTTGGCGACGCCATCATAGGTGTGGTCGCCGGTGCATTCGGAAATGACGAAGAGGTCGAGATGGTCCTGCATGTTGGAGCCGACGCCGGGCAGGTCATGCTTGACCTCGACGCCGACCGAACGCAGGTGATCGGCCGGGCCAATGCCCGATTGCTGCAGCAGTTTCGGCGAGCCGATGGCGCCGGAGGAGACGAGCACTTCGCGCTCGGCCCGGATGATCTCGACACTGGTGCCGCTGACGACCTCGACGCCGACGGCGCGGGTGCCCTCCAGCACGATGCGGGCGACGCGGGCACCGGTGCGGATAGTGAGATTTTTCCGGTCCTTGATCGGCGAGAGGTAGCCGAGCGAGGCGGAGGAACGGCGGCGGTTGCGCTGGGTCAGCTGGTAGAAACCGACACCGGCCTGCTGGCGGCCGTTGAAATCATGGTTGTAGGGAATGCCGAGTTCCTGGCCGGCACGGATATAGGCGTCGCAGATCGGCAGCGCCGAGACCGGCATGGAAACGCCGAGCGGCCCGCCATAGGAGTGGTAGTCGTCGGCGAAGCGCTGGTTGTCCTCGGCGCGCTTGAAATAGGGCAGGATTTCCCGGTAGCTCCAGCCCTCGCAGCCGTCTTCGCTCGCCCAGAGGTCGTAGTCGGCGGCATTGCCGCGGGTATAGAGCTGCGCGTTGATCGAGGAGCCGCCGCCGATGACCTTCGCCTGCGTATAGCGCAGCACGCGGCCCTTCATGTGTTTCTGCGGCACGGTCTCCCAGCCCCAGCTGGCGACGCCCTTGGTCATCTTGGCAAAGCCGGCCGGCATGTGGAACAGCGGGTTCCAGTCGCCGCCGCCCGCTTCGAGCAGCAGGACGCGAACGGTCGGATCTTCGGAAAGCCGGTTCGCCAGCACGCAGCCGGCCGGTCCCGCGCCGGTGATGATGTAGTCGTAGGTCATGCCTTGGTCCTCAGAGCGTTTTGATGCCTTGGCTTGCGGGGTTGCCCCTCATCCGCCTGCCGGCACCTTCTCCCCGCAGGCGGGGAGAAGGGAATTTGCCGCGCCCTCTCGTCTCCCTCGCCCCGCTTGCGGGGAGAGGGCGGGGTGAGGGGCAACCCCGCGTGACTTACAGCCGGCCGATCGACAGCCCGCCGTCGAGATTGATTACCGAGCCGGTGGCGAAGGCGAATTTGCCGCTCGCAAGCGCCGCCGCGACGGAGCCGATATCGTCGGGCTCGCCCCAGCGCTTCATCGGCACGAGGCCGCCTTCGATCAGCGCGTCGTATTTCGCCGAGACGCCGGCCGTCATGTCGGAACGGATGATGCCCGGACGAATTTCGAAGACGGAAATACCGGTGTCCGCGAGTCTCAGCGTCAGTCCCTGGCTGAAGGCGGCAAGGCCGGCCTTGGTCATGCAATAGTCGAGCCGTTCGGGCGACGTGAGGCCGGCCGAGACGGAGGTGATGTTGATGATCGCGCGCGGGCCGGCCGCCTGTTTCGACCCCAGCATCGCCTTCAGCACGGCTTGAGTGAAGAACACCGTGCCGCGCAGGTTGGTCGAGACGATCGCGTCGAAATTCTCCGGCGCCAGATCTAGGAAATCGCCACGCACGACGGAGGCGATGCCCGCATTGTTGACGAGGCAGGCAATCGCTCCGAGCCGGTCTTCGACGGCAGCGACGGTCGCCGCATGGCCGGAGAGATCGGCAAGATCGCCTTTGAGGTAGATCGCGCGGGCGCCGAGCCGGGCGAGATCGGAAATCATCGTATCGGTCGTTGCGTCGCTGTCGCCGATGCCGGTGACGGCGATGTCGAAACCTTCCGTGGCAAGGGCCTTCGCGATGCCGAGGCCGATGCCGCGGCGACCGCCGGTGACGATGGCGACGGGGCGGGTCATGCTGACAACTCCTTTGCGCGGATATGGTCGGCGACGCGCAGCGCCTGGGCGGCGATGGTGAGCGCCGGATTGACAGCCGCGGAGGTCGGCAGGCAGCCCCCGTCGACGACGTAGAGATTGGCGTGGTCGAAGGCGCGGCAATAGGGGTCGAGCGGGGCGGTGGCCGGGTCGAGGCCCATGCGCACGGTGCCGCACTGGTGCGAGGGAGTGCGCTTGTCGAAGGGCCGCGTGAGGACGATCGGGTAGCCGGCGGCCTTGAAATGGGCGCGCATCTTCGCCTCCAGGCCGGCGAGCGCCTCCATGTTGGAGCGCCGCCATTGCATGATGATGCCCTTGCCGTCGACCATGATGCGGCTTTCGGGATTGGGCAGGTCCTCGGTCATCATGTACCAGTCGATTGCGTGGCCGGCCATGAAGTCGAGCGCGAAGCGCGGGGCATAGGCCGGCGCGTTGGCTTTCAGGATGTCGCCGTTGATCTTGCCCAGCAGCTGGACATTGCCGAGCGGCAGGCCGTCTCGGCCGCCGGTCAGGTAATAGTCGTTCAGCATCAGTGTCTTCTGGTAGATGCTGTCGTTGCGCCGGAACGGGTTGATCGCCAGCATGGCGCTGCAATTGTGGTTCATGAAGTTGCGCCCGACCTGATCGGAGCCGTTGGCGAGCCCCTTGCCGTCGCCGGAGCGCAGCAGGATCGCGGCCGAATTGATCGCGCCCGCCGACAGGATGACGAGTTTCGGCGAAAGCCGCTTCCTCTCGCCGCCTTGGGTGTAGTGGATCGCGGTGATCCGGCCGTCCGGCCCGGCCTCCAGCGTATCGACATGGGCGGAAGTGACGAGCGTGATGTCAGGGTCGAGCAGGGCTGCGGCGAGCGGCGCGGTCTCGGCGTCTTTCTTGCCTTTGCCGGCGTTGGGAAAGCCGTCCCAGGGCGTGCGCCCGCCGGCGAGCCATGCGTCGATATCGACGCCGAGCGGCAGGGTCGCCGGATTGAGCCCCTGCGCCTTCAGTTCGTCGCGCGCGCGGGCGATCGCCGGCTCGTCCGGCACGGGGCCGTGCGGATAGGGCGTGGAATGGTGCGGCTCGGTCGGGTCCTGGCCCAGTTCGCCGCGCACCTCGAACAGGCGCTCGGCCTTACCGTACCACGGCTCCAGCTCCTCGTAGGGGAAGGGCCAGGCCGGCGAGACGCCGCCGAGATGCTGCATCTCGGTAAAATCCTCGGCGCGATAGCGCAGGAGCACCGCGCCGAAGAGTTTTGAATTGCCGCCAACGAAATAGAAATTGCCCGGATTGAACGCCGTGCCATCAGGCTCGCGCCACATCTCCTTCGGCCGGAAATGGCCGTCGACGAAGATCGAGCGGTAGCTGCGCGTCTCGGGCGTGTCGGGCAGGCGCTCGCCGCGCTCGAGAATGACGATGCGTGCGCCCGAGCCGGCGAGGGCGGCGGCCATGGTGGCGCCGCCGATGCCCGATCCGATAATCACGATGTCCGGCTGCGTGGTCATGGGGCTCTCAGGCGATGCGAAGCTGGCTGGCGGGATCGAAGAACACGGCCTTGTCGAGGTTGAAGGCAAGGCGTGCCGTCTGGCCGGCGGTGATACGCACGTCGGCGCGCAGGCGGGCGACGATCTCCTTGCCGCCGAGATGGGTGACGGCGAAGGTATCGGCGCCGGCGGGCTCGACCACCTCGATCAGGCAGTCACCCTCGGCCACCGTGCGGGCGTTGCGGTCGGCACCATCAGGGTCGGTCAGTGCCTCGGGGCGAATGCCGAAGATGACATCCTTGCCCTTGTAGGCAGCAAGCCCGCCGGGCGCGTTCGGCACGGAAAGCACCAGCGGGTCGGCCTGGTGGCGGGCCAGCGAGACCGCCATGTCGGCGCCGTTCTGTTCGATCTTTGCCGAGAGCAGGTTCATTGCCGGCGAGCCCATGAAGTCGGCGACGAAGATGTTGGCCGGGTTGTTGTAGATTTCCGAGGGCGAGCCGAACTGCTGCAGCACGCCGTCCTTCAAGACCGCGATCTTGGTGGCGAGGGTCATCGCCTCGATCTGGTCGTGCGTCACATAGACGATGGTGGTCTTCATGCGCTGGTGCAGGCGTTTGATTTCCGTGCGCATGTCGACGCGCAACTTGGCGTCGAGGTTGGACAGCGGCTCGTCGAACAGGAAGAGCTTCGGATCGCGCACCAGCGCCCGGCCCATGGCGACGCGCTGGCGCTGGCCGCCGGAGAGCTGGCCGGGCTTGCGCTCGAGCAGATGGCCGATCTGCAGCATGTCGGCGACCTGCTTGATCGCCTTGTCGCGCTCCTCCTTCGGCACGCCGCGGATTTCCATGCCGAAGGCGATGTTTCCGGCCACCGTCATGTTCGGATAGAGCGCGTAGGACTGGAACACCATGGCGATGTCGCGCTTGGAGGGGTGCAGGCCTGCGACCGAGCGGCCGTCGATGGCGATGTCGCCCGAGGTGATCGGCTCCAGCCCGGCGATGGTGTTGAGCAGCGTGGACTTGCCGCAGCCGGAGGGGCCGACGAGCACGAGGAAGCCGCCCTGCTCGATCTCGATATTGATGTCCTTCAGGATTTCGAGCGCGCCGTAGGACTTGCGCAGGTTGCTGATCTTGAGGAACGACATGAGCGTTATCCTTTCACGGCGCCGGACATCAGGCCGCGCACGAAGTACCGTCCGGAGACGATGTAAACGATGAGGGTGGGGAGCGCCGCGAGGATCGCGCCCGCGAAATGCACGTTGTATTCCTTCACGCCCGTCGAGGACTGGACGAGGTTGTTGAGCGCAACCGTCATCGGCGTCGTATCCGCGCCGGAGAAGGAGGCGCCGAACAGGAAGTCGTTCCAGATATTGGTGAACTGCCAGATGACCGAGACGACGATGATCGGGCCGGAGGACGGCAGCAGGATGCGGTAGAAGATCTGGAAGAAGCTCGCACCGTCGATCTGGGCCGCACGCACCAGTTCGGTCGGGAAGTTTTCGTAGTAGTTGCGGAAATAGAGCGTCGTGAAGCCGATGCCGTAAACGACATGGACGAGGATCAGCCCCCAGAGCGAGCCGGCAAGCCCGATCATCCCCAGAATGCGCGCCATCGGGATCAGCACGATCTGGAACGGGATGAAGCAGGACAGGAGAAGCAGCCCGAAGAAGACGTTGGAACCCCTGAACTGCCACTTGGTCAGTACGTAGCCGTTCAGCGCGCCGATGATGGCGGAGATGGCGACGGCCGGCACGACCATCAGGATCGAGTTGAGGAAGAACGGCCGCAGGCCCGTCGGCTGCACGCCGATCTGCGCGGTCGACCAGGCTTGCAGCCAGGGCTCTATGGTCCAGACTTTCGGCAGGTTCAGCATGCCGCCCTGGCGGATTTCCTCCAGCGGCTTCAGCGAGTTCACCAGCATCACATAGAGCGGCAGCAGGTAATAGACCGCAAACAGGATGAGCGCGGCGTAGATCAGCGCACGGGTCAGCTTGTTGTGCGAGATGACGTTGTCGGGGTTTTGCGCGCTCATCGGCCTTTGCCTCCGCGGATTTCGGAATAGAGGTAGGGGATGATGATCGAGAAGATCATGACCAGCATGATGATGGCCGACGAAGCGCCGATGCCCATCTGGTTGCGGGTGAAGGTGTAGGAATACATGAAGGTCGCCGGCAGTTCGGTCGCCTGGCCGGGTCCGCCGCCGGTCAGCGCCACCACAAGATCGTAGGCCTTGATGGCGAGGTGGGCGAGCACGACGAAGGCGGAGAGGAAGACCGGGCGCATCAGCGGAATGATGATGCGGCGGTAGATGGTCGAGGTCGAGGCGCCGTCGATCTGCGCGGCCTTGATGATCTCGTTGTCGACGCCGCGAAGCCCCGCGAGGAACATCGCCATGACGAAGCCGGAAGACTGCCAGACGGCGGCGATCACCACGCAGTAGATGGCGTAGTTGCGGTCCTTGATCCAGCTGAAGGCAAAGCTTTCCCAGCCCCAGAGATGCATGGTGTTCTCAAGCCCGATGCCGGGATCGAGGAACCATTTCCAGGCGGTGCCCGTCACGATGAAGGAGAGCGCCATCGGGTAGAGGTAGATCGGCCTGAGAATGCCTTCGGCGCGGATCTTCTGGTCGAGCAGGATGGCGAGCGCCAGGCCCAGCACCGAACAGATGACGATGTAGAGCGAGGCGAAGATCGCCAGGTTCGAGATCGCCCGCCACCAGTGCGGCAGCGCCCAGAGCTT
>NZ_JBLZPH010000049.1:0-58676 GCF_049199205.1 Shinella sp. M31
CGCCCGTTTTTCGCGCCGACGCTGCACGGAGGAGGGGATGTTCATCGCCTCGCGGTATTTCGCGACCGTGCGGCGGGCGAGCTCCACGCCACCCTTGCGAAGAATGTCGACGATATCGTCGTCCGAAAGCACGGCGTCAGGTAATTCTTGCGTGATCATGGCGCGAATGCGGTGACGCACGCTCTCCGCCGAGTGGGAATCACCACCCTCCGCCGAGCCGATCGAAACGGTGAAGAAATATTTGAGTTCGAACAGGCCGCGCGGTGTCAGCATGTATTTGTTGGAGGTGACGCGGCTCACCGTCGATTCATGCATCTTGATCGCCTCGGCGACCGTTTTCAGGTTCAGCGGGCGCAGATGGTCGACGCCGTGCATCAGGAAGGCGTCCTGCTGGCGCACGATTTCGGTCGCCACCTTCATGATGGTGCGGGCACGCTGGTCGAGGCTGCGGGTCAGCCAGTTGGCGGTCTGCAGGCACTCGTTGAGGAAGGCGTAGTCCTCGCTGTTGCGGTCCGTGTGGCGTGACACGGCGGCATAATAGTCTCGGTGGACGAGAACGCGCGGCAGCGTATCGGGATTGAGTTCCACCTGCCAGCTGCCGTCGGGCGCGGCGCGCACCACGATGTCGGGCATCACCGCTTCGGACGCGCTGGTCTCGTAGCGCGTGCCGGGTTTGGGGTCGAGCTTGCGAATCTCCGCGAGCATATCGAGCAGATCCTCCTCGCCGACGCCGCAGAGCTTTTTCAGCGTCGCAAAATCGCGCCGGGCGAGCAGTTCGAGATTGTCGATGAGGACGGCCATGGCCGGGTCGAGCCGGTCGCGCGCCCTGAGTTGGATCGCGAGGCATTCGCTGAGCGAACGGGCGAAGACGCCGGGCGGGTCGAGCTCCTGCAGGCGGGCCAGCACGCGCTCGATCTCGACGACGGGCTTGCCGAGCCTCAGCGCCGTCTCCGCCGTGCTGCCCTGGAGATAGCCGGCATCGTCGAGCTGGTCGACGAGATGCTGGGCGATCAGTCGGTCTATGGCGTCGGGGAGCACGAAGGGGATCTGCTCGTTGAGCACGTCGGCGAGCGTCTTGCGGCTCGCCACGAAGTCGTCGAGGTCGTAGCCCTCGCCATCCTCGCCGCCGCCGGGCATGGATTTCCATTGACCGAGCAGTTCCGGCGCATCCGCACTGCGCGGGCCGGCATCATCTGGGAAGACATTATCGAGCCCGCCATCGAAGGCGTCCGGCGCGCTGTCGGCGCCTCCCGTCGTGGCACTGTCGTAGAGGTCCGGTTGGAAGGCTTCGTCGCTGCCCAGGTTTTCGGCATGCCGGTGATCGTCGCTGCCATTGGAATAATCGTCGCTGCCGCGTTCGAGGTCCCGCACGCCGTCCTCGCTCGGGGCGATTTCCAGCAGAGGATTTTTTTCGACTTCCTGCTCGATGA
The DNA here is from genome assembly GCF_049199205.1 of Shinella sp. M31. Lineage (NCBI taxonomy): Bacteria > Pseudomonadati > Pseudomonadota > Alphaproteobacteria > Hyphomicrobiales > Rhizobiaceae > Shinella > Shinella sp. M31. The sequence goes on from NZ_JBLZPH010000049.1 coordinate 1,431, forward strand.
ACTGGTTCAGTTCGAAATGCGTCATCTGCAGCAGCTGAATCGACTGCATCAGCTGCGGTGTCATCACCAGCGACTGACTTTGGCGCAGGAAGAGGCTTGCGGCGAGGGCCATGCGGACGCACTACTCCTGGAAAAATCCGCCCGGAACCATGATGGTCCGGCGGCTAAACTCCAACTGGCCCAAAAATTGCTTTTTTGAAGAGTTTGGTCAAGCGTCGGCCGCCAACTTGGTGAAGATGGCGGCGATGGGTCTCAGAGGCTGAAATTATCCCCGAGATAGAGGCGGCGCACATCGGCATTGCTGACGATGTCGTTCGCCCTTCCATGCGTCAGCACTTCGCCGGCGTGGATGATGTAGGCGCGGTCGATCAGGCCGAGCGTTTCGCGCACATTGTGGTCGGTGATCAGCACGCCGATACCGCGCGAGGTGAGATGGCGCACCAGTGCCTGGATGTCGGCGACGGAGATCGGATCAACGCCGGCAAAGGGCTCGTCGAGCAGCATAAAGGTCGGGTCGGTCGCCAGCGCGCGCGCGATTTCGAGACGGCGGCGCTCGCCGCCCGACAGCGCGATGGCCGCGGACTTGCGCAGATGCGAGATCGAGAATTCGGCGAGCAGGCTGTCGAGCTTCTGCTCGCGCCGCGCCTTGTCCTTGTCGTGCACTTCCAGCACGGCGCGGATGTTGTCCTCGACCGTCAGGCCGCGGAAGATCGAGGCTTCCTGCGGCAGGTAGCCGACACCGAGGCGGGCGCGCCGATACATCGGCATCGTCGTCACGTCGTTGCCGTTGATCTCGATCGAGCCTTCATCGACCGGCACAAGGCCGGTGATCATGTAGAAGCAGGTCGTCTTGCCCGCACCGTTGGGGCCGAGCAGGCCGACGGCCTCGCCCCGGCGCACCACGAGCGACACGCCGTTGACGACGCGACGGTCTCGATAGGTCTTGGTCAGACCGCGCGCGATCAGCGTTCCCTCGTAGCGGGAGAGATCGACGGTGTGATGGGCTTCCTGCACACCCTTTTTCGGGCGGTGCTTCAGCCGGGAGAGGAGGGGCAACGACACGGGATGGCTATCAGTTGGTCGTCTTGCGCGACTTCGGGTCGAGCTGGATCATGACGCGGCCGCCGCAGGCATCGAGCTTGGCTTCGCCCGTGCGCATGGTGACGGCGAGCTGGCAGCCGACGAAGACGTTCTTGCCCTCCGACAGCACGACCTTGTCGCCCTTCAGCAGCAGCGTCTCGTTGACGAGGTTGAACGTGCCGGTATCGGCGGTCGCTTCCTGCGTGCCGGACTTGAGGTAAACCTTGCCGGAGACGTCGATCTTCTCGATATCCGCGTCGCCGCTCGCCACCGAGCCGCCGCCCGACTTGTAGAAGACGACCATCTTGCCGGCCTGCAGCGTCGTCGTGCCCTGCACGACCTTCACATTTCCGGTGAATTCCGCCTTGTTCTGCTGATCCTGAATCTCGAGCTTGTCGCTCTGGATCTGGATCGGCTGGTCGTTCGAAAGCTGCATGCCCTTCATGCGGCTCGTGGTCTGCTGCGCGCCCGCGGGGGCCGAAGCCAGCGCGAGGCCGGCGGCAAGAGCGAAAAGGCTGGCGGCCCGGAGGGGGGAGAGACTGGCGAACATGGCGCTCTTACTTTTCTCGGTTGCGGATGGCGGCGGGATCGACGTCGACGACGACCTTGCCTTCAAAGACGACGGTCCGGCCTTTATCCGTCATTCGCAGCGACTGCGCAACAATGGATGCTTCCGGGGAACGGATGGAAACCGGCTCTGTCGTCTGCATGCTGCCGCCGTTGATATCGAGATGGGCGGAGCGGAAGGCGGCTTCGAGACCGGTGTTGAGCGTGATGGTGAAGGGCGCGACCATGTCGAGCAGGTTCTTGCCGCGGTCGTAGATGCCGGTGGCGGCCACCACTTCGGCGATCGTCTTCTCGTTGACAGGCATCTTCGCCTTGATGTTCTCAAGCGTGATGACGTCGGGCTGCTTCATGTCCTGCAGCGCCCGCTCGGCCTTCATGGAGTAGCTGATGCCGGCATCGTTGCGGCCCGAGATCGCCGGATTGCGCATGACGATCTTGCCGTCCTCGATGGAGGCGCTTTCGACCTGCAGGTCGGCGGGGATCCAGGTGCGCACGATCGAGACGGCAACAAAAATGGCGCCGATGAAAAGGGCTGCGACCGGCAGCGCGACCTTCAGGAAGCGCACGCGCGAAGAATGCCGCTTGGCAAGGCGATACGCCTCGGCGGAAACATTCATGCCCGGTGCACCTGCCGGTGCCTCTGCCACGCTGTTGAGCATTCTGCCTGCTTGGTTCGAGCCGTCCGGCCTTCACTCGCGGAAGCGACGGGCCCAATGCATAACGGGGCCCATATGGCGATTATTCCTGAACAAACAATGGATGCGCAAGAAACTTCAGCGATGAATTGCCATTTGCGCCGGGAATGCCATATCGATAGGGCTGTCGGCAAGCCACGTTTTGCGGCAAAGCCAGCATATTGAGGACAGGGAATGGATCACGCCACCATCGCCGACCGCCGGCAATTGCGCCGCAAGCTGACCTTCTGGCGCATCGCGGCTGTTGTTATCGCGCTCATCGGCATCTTCATCGCCGCAAACTGGGGCCGCAAGGACATGGGCGTGGTCGATCACATCGCCCGCGTCAAGATTTCCGGCATCATCCAGGACGACACCGAGCTTCTCGAACGGCTTGACGGCATCGCCAAGAACGATCGCGTCAAGGCGCTCGTCGTGACGATCTCCTCGCCCGGCGGCACGACCTATGGCGGCGAGGTCATCTACAAGGCGCTGCGCAAGGTGGCGGAAAAGAAGCCCGTCGTCTCCGACGTGCGCACGCTCGCCGCTTCCGCCGGCTACATGATCGCGACGGCCGGCGACACGATCATCGCCGGCGAAAGCTCGATCACCGGCTCGATCGGCGTGCTCTTCCAGTATCCGCAGATGAAGGACCTGATGGACAAGATCGGGGTGTCGCTGGAGGAGATCAAGTCCGCGCCGCTGAAGGCCGAGCCCTCGCCCTTCCATCCGGCGAGCGAGGATGCCAAGGCAATGATCCGCGCCATGGTGATGGACAGCTACGATTGGTTCGTCGATCTCGTCGCCGAGCGCCGCAAGCTGCCGCGCGCCGAGGTGGTGCGTCTGGCCGACGGCAGCATCTTCACCGGCCGGCAGGCGCTGAAGAACAAGCTGGTCGATACGCTCGGCGGGCCGGAGGCGATCCGCGCCTATCTCGACGGGCGCAAGGTAGCGGCCGACCTTCCCTTCGTCGATTACGACGCGCCGAGCCGGTCCGGCTTCCCCTTTCTCGGCGGCAGCATTCACGAGTTTGCGCGCTCCATCCTCGGCCTGCCGCTCGATCTTCAACCGACGATCGAAAAGCTGACCGGCGAAAAGTTGTTTCTTGACGGTCTGGTCTCGGTTTGGCAGGTTGATCATGATTGAAAAACAAGAATTTTTGAGGGGGATACAGTGATCAAGTCGGAACTGGTTCAGATTGTCGCCGCGCGCAATCCCCACCTCTATCACCGCGACGTCGAGAATATCGTCAACGCGGTGCTCGACGAGATCACCGATGCGCTGGCCGCCGGAAACCGCGTCGAGTTGCGCGGCTTCGGCGCCTTCTCCGTCAAGAACCGTCCGTCGCGCTCCGGCCGCAACCCGCGCACGGGCGATGCCGTCTTCGTCGAGGAGAAGTGGGTCCCCTTCTTCAAGACCGGCAAGGAACTGCGCGAACGCCTCAATCCCGGTCAGGCCGACCAGGACGATTGAGGACTTCGCGCCAGACAGGTGACGCCATGATCAAGAGAATAGTCAACGTCCTCGTGCTTCTGCCGATCGCCATCGTGCTGATCGTGCTGTCGGTGGCAAACCGCCAGGCCGTGACGCTGGCGCTCAATCCCTTCCGCCCTGAGGATAGCGTGCTCTCGGTGACCGCACCGTTCTTCGTCTATCTCTTCCTCGCCGTGATCTTCGGCCTCGTCGTCGGCTCGCTCGCCACCTGGTTTGCCCAGGGCAAGCACCGCAAGCGCGCCCGCGTCGAGGCGGTCGAGGCGGTGAAGTGGCAGACGGAGGCGGAAAAGCACCGTACCCGCGCCGAGGCGATCGCTTCGCAGGCTGTCCTGCCCGCGAAATAAATCAGGGCGCGCCGTTCAGCCGCGCGCCGAAATCGGCAAAGAACTGGGTGGCGAGTTTCTTCGATGAGGAATCGATGAGGCGTGAGCCGAGCTGGGCGAGCTTGCCGCCGATCTGCGCTTTCACGTCATAGGCGAGGATCGTGCCGTCGCCGTCTTCGGTCAGCCGCACATCCGCGCCGCCCTTGGCAAAGCCGGCAATGCCGCCCTTGCCTTCGCCCGAGATCGTGTAGCTCTCGGGCGGGTTGAGGTTGGAGAGCGTCACTGCGCCGCTGAAGCTCGCCGAAACAGGCCCGATCTTGATCTTCACAGTCGCTTCCAGCTCGGTCGGCGATTTCATGGTCAGCGACTGACAGCCGGGGATACAGGCTTTCAGGATCTCCGGGTCGTTGAGCGCTGCCCAGACGGCGTCGCGCGGAGCGGCAATACGTTCTTCGCCGGTCATGTCCATGATCGATCCTCCCTTGGCGGTTCAATTTATCGCAATCGGAAAGCGCTTTGCCAAGTGGGGGAGGGATGGTATGGGAGCCGCTTGTTTTCCGGCACTGCCGGCACCCCATCCAACCGACGACGGACGACCCATCGTGAAGGACAGACCCCGCCGGCCGAAGAGCGGCCCCGCCGCGCCCGTGAAAGCCCGTACGCCTTCCAGCGCGCAGGCCTATAGACCGCCGGCCACCAAAACCCCTGCCTCGAAGCCCGCCTCTAGCAAGGAGACGCGCCCGGCCCCTGAGCTGCCTTCCCGTGCTTTGCTGCGCCGCGAGGGCGCAAAGCCGGCCGAACGCCTGCCGGTTATTCTGGAGACCGCCGGCTCCGACCAGTACCGCCTCATCGACAGCGGCGCCGGCGAGAAACTGGAGCAATACGGCCCCTATCGCATCGTGCGTCCCGAGGCCCAGGCGCTCTGGCAGCGCAGCCTGCCGGACAGCATCTGGGACAAGGCCGATGCGCTCTTCACCGGCGACACGGACGAGGACGGCATGGGGCGCTGGAAATTTCCGAGGGCCGCACTCGGCGAGACCTGGCCGATGCAGTTGCTCGGCGTCGATTTCCACGGCCGCTTCACCGCCTTCCGCCATGTCGGCGTCTTTCCTGAACAGCTCGCCCACTGGAGCTGGATGAAGGAGAAGGTCGAGACAGCGGGCCGGCCGGTCAAGGTGCTGAACCTCTTCGGCTATACCGGCGTCGCCTCGCTGGTCGCCGCCTCCGCCGGCGCGGAAGTGACCCATGTCGATGCCTCGAAAAAGGCGATCGGCTGGGCGCGCGAAAACCAGACTCTGGGCCGCATGGACAAACTGCCGATCCGCTGGATCTGCGAGGATGCGATGAAGTTCATCCAGCGCGAGGAGCGCCGCGGCAGCAAATACGACATCATCCTCACCGACCCGCCGAAATTCGGTCGTGGTCCCAATGGGGAAGTCTGGCATCTGTTCGATCACCTGCCGCTGATGCTCGACATCTGCCGCGAGATCCTGTCGCCCAAGGCGATCGGTCTGGTGCTGACGGCCTATTCGATCCGGGCGAGCTTTTATTCCATCCACGAGCTGATGCGCGAAACGATGCGCGGCGCCGGCGGCACGGTGGAATCGGGTGAACTCGTCATCCGCGAGAGCGGCACGGACGGCAAGGAAGCCGGCCGCGCGCTCTCCACCTCCCTCTTCAGCCGATGGATCAGCGCATGAGCCAGGAACACCAAGGGAGCCGCCGCGTCGGTCAGGTGAAGGAGGTCACGAGCCTTTCGAACCCCATCGTCAAGGACATCAAGGCGCTCGCCAACAAAAAGGACCGCGACGAGACCAGGAGCTTCATGGCCGAAGGCCTGAAGCTCGTCATCGACGCACTCGAACTCGGCTTCGAGATCAGGACGCTGGTCTATGCCAAGAACGTCAAGGACAAGCCGCAGGTCGTGCAATGCGCGACGAAGACGGTGGCGCGCGGCGGTCTGGTGCTGGAAGTCAGCGAAAAGGTGTTGGCCTCGATCACCCGTCGCGACAATCCGCAGATGGTCGTCGGCATCTTTTCGCAGCGCTGGACGAACCTGCGCGATCTCAGGCCCGGAAACGGCGAGACCTATGTGGCGCTCGACCGCGTGCGCGACCCCGGCAATCTCGGCACGATCATCCGCACGGCCGATGCGGCGGGCGCGAGCGGCGTCATCCTCGTCGGCGAAAGCACCGATCCGTTCTCGATGGAAACCGTGCGCGCCACTATGGGCTCGGTCTTCGCCGTGCCGCTGGTGAAGACCAGCGTGGCCGATTTCCTCGGCTGGAAGAAGGGCGCCGGCGTCTCTGTCGTCGCGACGCATCTCGCCGGTGCCGTCGACTACCGCACCATCGATTACAGGAAAAAGCCGATCGTGCTGCTGATGGGCAACGAACAGTCCGGTCTGCCGGAAGAGCTTGCCCGCGAGGCCGATGCGCTCGCCCGCATCCCGCAGGTGGGCCTGGCGGATTCGCTCAATCTCGCCATCGCCACGGGCGTCATGCTGTTCGAGGCGCGCCGTCATCTGCTGACGCTGGATGCGCGCGCATGAACGACCGCATTCCCCTGATGTCGCGGCCGCTGCCGGTCGTCGTCTTCATCCTGCTCGCGCTTCTCCTCGATCAGGCCGTGAAATTCGCCGTCGAGATGTGGCTGCCCTTCCAGGAAGCGGTGCATGTCATGCCGATGCTGGCGCTCTACCGTACCTACAATTACGGCGTCGCCTTCTCCATGCTGTCGGGCATGGAGGGATGGGTCATCGTCACGCTCCGGCTCTTCGTCGTCGGCTTCGTCATTTGGCTGTGGCGGCAGACGCCGAAGCAGCGCGGCCTTGCCCATGCCGGCTATGCCTTCATCATCGCCGGCGCCTTCGGCAATCTCATCGACCGCGCGCTGTTCGGCTACGTCATCGACTATGTGCTGTTCTACACCGAGACCTGGTCGTTTGCCGTCTTCAATCTCGCTGATAGCTTCATCACCATCGGCGCCGGCCTCGTCATCCTCGACGAACTGCTTCTGCTGCGCCGCCGGGATCGCTAAAATCTTAGCGACTTGCTGAAGCCGATTTGAACGGTCCGCATGATAAGCGGATCGTCATGAGCGAACCCGTCAAGCTACAGAACCGGCTCCAGGCCGAATTTGCGGAAGCGCCGCGCGGTTACACCCGCGCCCGGTCCGGGGAGGACGCGCCCGTCTCCCTCGACGGGGAGGCCGATATCGTCGTGCCGCGTCCGGAGCCGGAAAACCACGCGACGATCCGCAGCGTGATTGCCGGCGTCGGCTTGCTTTCGGCGGCCCTCGTGCTGGCGACCGGCATGGCGACGGGGTTCTATATCGCAGCCGCGATGCTTGGTCTCACGGGCCTTGCGGGCGCCGTTTTCCTCTATCGCACCCGACGCCCGGCCGCCGCCGAGACGGATCATGACCAGTCCTGGGAGCGCAGCGAGACCTCGCAAATCCTCTCGGCCATTCACGATGTTCTCGGCGATATCGTCGTCATGCGCGCGCTCGATGGCCGCATCCTGCGCGCCAATGCCGTGTTGTCCGATCTCACCGGCCTCACCGATATCCAAGGAAAGACCTGCGAAGCCATCGGGCTCACGTTCCGCTCGCAGACGATCGCCCATCGTTACGATGTCGATGTGAACGGCCCCGCCGGTAAACGCATCTATTCCTGGCACGACGTCACCGTTCGCGATCCTTCGTCCGGCGATCTTGTCGTGCATTCCATCGCCCGCGATGTGACGGAAGAGCGTCGGGCGGAAGGCGAGCGCGAGCGCGCCCGCCAGCGCGCCGAGGAGGCGAGTGCGGCGAAGTCCCGACTGCTTGCCACCGTCAGCCACGAGATCCGCACGCCCCTGTCCGGCATTCTCGGCATGTCGCACCTGATCGGCCAGACCCGCCTGACGGCCGAGCAGAAGAACTATCTCGCCGGCATCCGCCAGTCCGGCCATGCGCTGGTACAGCTCGTCGACGATCTGCTCGATTTCTCGACCATCGAGGCCGGCCGCTTCCAGCTGCGTCCTTCGGAAGAACCGGTGCGGCCGATGCTGGAAAGCGTCGTCGAAATGCTGTCGCACCGCGCCCATGAAAAGGGCATCGAGATCGGCTCCTTCGTCTCGCCCGAGGTGCCGGGCCTCTTGACCTACGACGCGCCGCGCCTGCGCCAGGTGCTTTACAATGTCGTCGGCAATGCCGTGAAGTTCACCCATACCGGCGGCGTCTCGCTGGAAACCACGCTGGAGCGCGGCGCGGCCGTCATCCGCGTCACCGATACCGGCCCCGGCATGAATGCCGAGGAACAGGCGCGTATCTTCGAGGAGTTCGAGCAGACCGGAAGTGCTGCCCAGCGCAGCGGCGGCACCGGCCTCGGTCTTGCCATCTCGGCCCGCATCCTCAACGAGGCCGGTGGTGCACTGACGCTCGAAAGCACGCCCGGCAAGGGCTCGACCTTCACCATCCGCATGCCCGTCGATGTGAAGAAGATGCCCGGCGTCTCGCGCAAGGGCGCGCTGAAGGGCAGTCTCGTCTTCCTGTTCGCTCCTGCCGGTCCGGCCTCCAAGGCGCTGGTGCGCACCATCGATGCGCTCGGCGGCGCCTGCCATCTCGCCAGTTCCATCGACGAGGCCTTTGATCTGTTGCAGGGCCTTGCCGGCCGCAAGGCGGCGCTGACCGATATCATCGTTGATAACAGGCTTGCCGGCGCCTTCCGCCGCGAGCTCGCCGATCTCGATGTGATCAAGGACAGCCGCGCGCGCCGCATTTATCTCGTCAATCCGGAGGAGCGCACCGGCCGCGCCATCGGCAATGGCGAGGGCTACGATTCCTGGCTCATCCGGCCGCTGCGCGAGCGGTCGCTCGTCGAGGTGCTGCGCGGCCGCATGAAGGGCATCGAGGTGCGCGATGCGATCAACGACAACCGCCCGATCCTGAAAGACCTGCCGCTTGAGGCCGATCCGATACCGGCGCCCGCGACCGGCGCGCGCATTCTGCTTGCCGAAGACGATCCGGTGAATGCCATGCTGGTGCGCTCGGTGCTCGAGCGGGCGGGCCATCAGGTGCGCCACGTGCCGGATTACCCTGCACTCGTCTCCGCCCTTGCCGGCGCCACCGATGCCGGCCCGTTCGCGGCCGATCTCATCGTCACCGACCTCGGCATGCCCGGCGGCGACGGCAGGGAGATGATCGCCCGCATCGTGCAGCGCGACTATGGCAATGCCCGTCTGCCGGTCATCGTGCTCACCGCCGACAGCCGCGCCGGGCTGGCCGAGGAGCTGCTGGCCGTCGGTGCCGAGGCGGTGCTCGCAAAGCCCGCCGATCCGCTGCAGCTGATTGCCGAAATCGCCCGTCTTAGCCGTTCTGTGACAGTCTGATCTTCTCAAGCCGGATTTGCGTCATTATCTTGTTGCAGAATCGTGGTTAAACCCCACGAAGTTCCTGACAACGGGTATACTGCCATGACGCTCGACCTTGCCCAGACCATCGCCCCGGTGGAGATCGCCCAGAAGACCGTCCCGGTCGCGGGGCGTTCGGGAACGGACGTGCTCGGCCGCATCGGCAACCTGGAAACCCGCATCGCCCGCTCGGTCTCCGAGATCGACGCCGCCCAGGCCGTGCGCTATCGCGTGTTCGCCGAGGAAATGAACGCTCGCCTGTCCTCCGACGCCGTGCGCCGAAAGCGCGACATCGACGCCTGGGACATGGTCTGCGATCACCTTCTCGTGCTCGATACGTCCATCGAGGGCGACGCTGAGGAGCAGATTGTCGGCACCTATCGCCTGTTGCGCCAGGACGTGGCGGCGGTCTCCGGCGGCTTCTATTCGCAGTCGGAATTCGACGTCGACGCGCTGATCGCCCAGCATCCGGAAAAGCGCTTCATGGAGCTCGGCCGTTCCTGTGTGCTGCCGGCCTATCGCACCAAGCGCACCGTCGAGCTGCTCTGGCAGGGCAACTGGGCCTATGCGCTGAAGCACGGCATCGACGTGATGTTCGGCTGCGCCTCCTTCCATGGCATCGTGCCGGAGGAGCATGCGCTGGCGTTGTCTTTCCTGCATCACAATGTGCAGGCCAAGGACGAATGGAGCGTTTCGGCCCGCCCGGAACTTTTCCGCACCATGGATCTGATGCCGCCGGAAGGCATTGACGCGCGCAAGGCGCTCTCCGCCATGCCGCCGCTCATCAAGGGTTATCTGCGCCTCGGCGCGACCGTCGGCACCGGTGCCGTCGTCGATCACGGCTTCAACACGACGGACGTGCTGATCGTTCTGCCGATCGGCAAGATCTCCGGCCGCTACCTCAACTATTACGGCGCGGACGCCGGTCGTTTCGCCAGCTAATCATTTTATGAAGGCCAGCACAGTTTGATTTGCCGCCCGTTCCCGATTTCGGGGACGGGCGGTTTTCTATGTCATAAACGTTCAAAGCCCTGTCGCCGCGGCGACAGGGCTTTGAAAACGCTGGGCTGGTCGCTGAGAGATCAGCCGGAATTGTAGGCGGCGAGCGTCGCCATGTTGACGATGTCGCTGTCCTTGGCACCCATCGAGACGATCTGCACCGATTTGTCGAGGCCGACGAGCAGCGGGCCGATGACCGTCGAGCCGCCGAGTTCCTGCAGCATTTTTGTCGAGATCGAGGCCGAGTGGAACGCCGGCATGACCAGCACGTTGCCGGGAGCGGAGAGGCGGCAGAACGGATATTGCTCCATGAGCCGCGGATTGAGCGCCACATCAGCCGCCATCTCGCCGTCATATTCGAAATCGACGCGGCGGCGGTCGAGGATCTTCACCGCTTCGCGCACGCGCTCCGAGCGTTCGCCCGAGGGATGGCCGAAGGTCGAATAGGCAAGCATCGCCACGCGCGGCTCGTAGCCGAGACGCCTGGCGAGGCCGGCGGCTTCCTCCGCGATGTCGGCCAGTTCTTCCGAGGACGGCATGTCATGCACGGCCGTATCGGCGACCAGCACCGCGCGGCCGCGGCAGAGCGCCAGCGAGGCGCCGATGACCCGGTGGCCGGGCTTGGCATCGATGCAGCGGCGCACGTCTTCCAGCGCTGTGGAATAGTTGCGCGTCAGGCCCGTCACCATGCCGTCGGCATCGCCAAGCGCCACCATGCAGGCCGCGAAGTGGTTGCGGTCGTTGTGGATCAGGCGCTGGGCATCGCGGTAGAGGAAACCCTTCCGCTGCAGGCGGGCATAGAGATAGTCGATATAAACGTTGTTGCGCTTGGAAATACGGGCGTTGACCAGCTCGATGCCGGGCCGGTCGAGGTCGATGCCGGCGCGTTCGGCCGTCTCGCGCATATGGTCCTCGCGGCCGAGCAGGAGGGCGGTGCCGAGCTGCTCGTTCACATAGGAGATGGCGGCGCGCATCATCTGCTCTTCCTCGCCCTCGGCGAAGACCACGCGCTTCGGCTGGCGGCGCACGCGGGCGTAGATCTGCTGCAGCGTCGAGGCGATCGGATCGCGGCGGGCGCGCAGGTCGCGGGCATAGGCGTCGAGGTCGGGAATGTCCTTGCGCGCGACGCTCGTCTCCATCGCGGCCTTGGCGACGGCGACCGGAATGGCAGAGATGAGGCGCGGATCGAACGGCACGGGGATGATGTATTGCGCGCCAAAACGCGGGCGAACGCCCTGATAGGCGGCGGCGACATCATCCGGCACGTCTTCTTTGGCGAGCTTGGCGAGCGCTTCGGCGGCGGCGATCTTCATCGCGTCGTTGATCGTCGAGGCGCGAACATCAAGCGCGCCGCGGAAGATATAGGGGAAGCCGAGCACGTTGTTGACCTGGTTCGGATAGTCCGAACGGCCGGTCGCGACGATCGCGTCGTCACGGATGCGGGCGACCTCTTCCGGCGTGATTTCCGGATCCGGATTGGCCATAGCGAAGATGATCGGGCGCGGCGCCATCGAGCGGATCATCTCTTCGGAGAACGCGCCCTTGGCGGAGAGGCCGAACACCACGTCGGCGCCGACCATGGCTTCCGCGAGCGAGCGGCGGTCGGTCTTGACGGCGTGGGCGGACTTCCACTGGTTCATGCCGTCTTCGCGGCCCTGGTAGATGACGCCCTTAGTGTCACAGAGGATGACGTTGTCGGGGGCGAAGCCCATCGACTTGATGAGTTCGATGCAGGCGATGGCGGCGGCGCCCGCGCCGTTGCAGACGAGCTTGGTCGTCTTGAAGTCGCGACCGGTCAGCGCCAGCGCGTTGATCAGTCCGGCGGCGGCGATGATGGCGGTGCCGTGCTGGTCGTCGTGGAAGACCGGGATGTCCATCAGCTCGCGCAGGCGCTGCTCGATGATGAAACAGTCAGGCGCCTTGATGTCTTCGAGGTTGATGCCGCCGAAGGAGGGGCCGAGATAGCGCACGCAGTTGATGAATTCGTCGACATTTTCCGTGTCGACTTCCAGGTCGATGGAATCGACATCGGCGAAGCGCTTGAAGAGGACGGACTTGCCTTCCATGACCGGCTTTGAGGCGAGCGCGCCGAGATTGCCCAGCCCGAGGATGGCGGTGCCGTTGGAGATGACGGCGACCATGTTGCCGCGCGTCGTGTAGTCATAGGCGGTTGCCGGATCCTCGGCGATGGCCTTCACCGGAACGGCGACGCCGGGCGAATAGGCGAGCGACAGGTCGCGCTGCGTGGCCATCGGCTTGGTCGGCGTGATCTCGAGCTTGCCGGGACGGCCGTTGGCGTGGAAATCCAGCGCTTCCTTGTCCGTGACGGTTGCCCTCTGGCGATCGGTCTTATCGGTTCCCGGCATAGTCCCCCCTTCACACTCTTGTGGGCGATAGGCCCATAGCTGCGGACAGCTGTTGTTTTCTATATCGCCGCGTGGCTAGGGTGACACCTCTTTTTTGGGAAGAACAGACCCCTCGTTTTAGAAGAAACAGAATCTCCGTGAACGATCAGATCGTGCGCCAGACCGATATCCTTTCAACATCAGAGCTTGCCAGCGACGAAAGCCGCGCCACGGCGACGCCGATGATGGAGCAATATATCGAGATCAAGGCGAACAACCCCGACAGCATGCTGTTCTATCGCATGGGGGATTTCTACGAGCTGTTCTTCCAGGATGCGGTGGATGCGTCGCGGGCACTCGGCATCACGCTGACCAAGCGCGGCCAGCATATGGGCCTCGACATTCCCATGTGCGGCGTGCCGGTGCATGCGGCGGACGATTATCTCCAGCGGCTGATTTCCGTCGGCTTCCGCGTCGCCGTCTGCGAGCAGGTGGAGGACCCGGCCGAAGCGAAGAAGCGCGGCTCCAAGTCCGTCGTGCGGCGCGATGTCGTGCGCCTGGTCACGCCCGGCACGCTGACAGAGGAAAAGCTGCTGTCGCCGTCGGACGCCAATTACCTGATGGCCGTCTCGCGCATTCGCGGCGGGGCCGAGCCGTCGATGGCGCTCGCCTGGATCGACATTTCCACCGGCATCTTCCGTCTGTCGGAGACGGCGCAAGGCCAGCTTCTCGCCGATATCCTGCGCATCGAGCCGCGTGAACTGATCGTGCCGGATACGCTGTTCTACGATCCCGAATTCCGCCCCGTGCTCGACGTGCTCGGCCGCGTCGCGGTGCCCCAGCCGTCCGTGCTCTTCGACAGCGCGACGGCGGAGGGCCGCATCGCGCGGTATTTCGGCGTCTCGACGCTCGACGGTTTCGGCACGTTTTCACGCGCGGAGTTTGCCGCCGCTTCCGCTGCCGTCGCCTATGTCGAAAAGACCCAGATCGCCGAGCGTCCCCCGCTCGGACGTCCGGAGCGCGAAAGCTCGGCCTCGACTTTGTTCATCGATCCGGCGACCCGCGCCAATCTTGAACTGGTGCGCACCCAGTCGGGTGAGCGTAGCGGCACGCTCTTGAAGGCCATCGACCGCACCGTCACGAGCGGCGGCGCGCGGCTTTTGGCCGAGCGCCTGATGTCGCCGCTGACCGATCCGGAGGCGATCAACGCCCGCCTCGATTCCATCTCGACGCTGGCCGACCGCCCATCGTTCTGCGAGGACCTGCGCCGGGCACTGAAACGTCTGCCCGATATGCCGCGCGCCCTGTCGCGCATCGCGCTCGGTCGCGGCGGCCCGCGCGATCTCGGCGCGATCCTGCAGGGCCTGTCCGCTTCCGCCGAGATCGCAGCACTGATGGCTGGCGAAAATCTCGATGGCGAGCTTGCGAGCGCCCGCACGGCGATTGCCGCGCTGCCCGTCGATCTATCGCACCGCCTGTCCTTCATGCTGGCCGATGAGTTGCCACTCCTGAAGCGCGACGGCGGCTTCATCCGCGCGGCGGCGGATGCGGAGCTGGACGAGGTGCGTGCGCTACGCGACCAGTCCCGCCGCGTCATCGCCGGCCTGCAGCTGCAATATGCCGAAGAGACCGGCGTCAAATCGCTGAAGATCAAGCACAACAACGTGCTCGGCTATTTCATCGAGGTCTCCGCCGGCAATGCCTCGGCCTTGACGGATGGCGATGAAGCGAAGGCCCGCTTCATCCACCGCCAGACCATGGCGGGCGCCATGCGCTTCACGACCACGGTGCTGTCGGAACTCGAAACCAAGATCGCCAATGCCGCGGACCGTGCGCTTGCCATCGAGCTTGCGGCCTTCGAGGGCCTGGTCGAGGCCGTCGTCTCAGAGGCGGAGGCCATCAAGGCGGCAGCCCGTGCGCTCGGCGTCGTCGATGTCTCGGTCGGTCTGGCGGCGCTCGCCGAGGAACAGGCCTATTGTCGCCCGGTGGTCGACAATTCCACCATGTTCGCCATCGTCGGCGGCCGTCATCCGGTCGTCGAGCAGGCGCTGCGCCGCCAGAACGCAGCGGCCTTCGTCGCCAATTCCTGCGACCTGTCGCCGACGGACAGCAAGGGCCACGGCGCGATCTGGCTGCTCACCGGCCCGAATATGGGCGGTAAATCGACCTTCCTGCGCCAGAATGCCCTCATTGCCATCCTGGCGCAGATGGGGTCCTACGTGCCAGCCGAAAGCGCCCATATCGGCATCGTCGACCGCCTGTTCTCGCGCGTCGGCGCATCGGACGATCTGGCGCGCGGCCGCTCGACCTTCATGGTGGAAATGGTCGAGACGGCAGCGATCCTCAACCAGGCGACCGAGCGCTCGCTGGTCATTCTCGACGAGATAGGCCGCGGCACCGCGACCTTCGACGGCCTGTCCATCGCCTGGGCCTCCGTCGAGCATCTGCATGAGGGCAACCGCTGCCGCGGTCTCTTCGCCACGCATTTCCACGAGCTGACGGTTCTCTCGGAAAAGCTCGGCCGCCTGTCCAACGCCACGATGCGCGTCAAGGAATGGGACGGCGACGTGATCTTCCTGCACGAGGTCGGCCCCGGTGCGGCGGATCGTTCCTACGGCATCCAGGTCGCGCGTCTTGCCGGCCTGCCGGCTTCTGTCGTGGCGCGGGCCAAGGATGTGCTTGCCAAGCTGGAGGATGCCGACCGCAAGAACCCGGCAAGCCAGCTCATCGACGATCTGCCGCTGTTCCAGGTCGCGGTGCGCCGAGAAGAGGCCAAGCGCGACGCCGGCCCCTCGAAGATCGAGACGCTCGTGAAGGGCCTCAATCCCGACGACATGACGCCGCGCGAGGCGCTGGATGCGCTCTATGTGCTGAAGAAAGAACTTGGCAATCGGTAACGGCTAGAATCATTGTCCTCGCATGCCGAAAGGGTCTATAGGCATGCGAACCTTACGGGCGATGGACGAGAAGCAGGACTCAAGGCCGGCATCTGATGGAACACAAGCTCTTGGCACCGGCTGAGTCCGGCCTTCTCGACGTGCCGGCGCTGCGCGCCAAATGCGAATTCATCGCCAGCACCAATGCAGAATATCGCGACCACATGCGCAGCGCGCTGCTCGCCGAGTTCAAGGCGGCCAATGCCGCCGGCCGCGCCCGCGCCCGCGAACTGCTTTTCGTGGACGGCAGCGGCCTGCAATGCGCTGCGCGCATTTCCTGGCTGCAGGACCAGCTGATCTCGGTGCTGCATGATTTCGCGCTGAACCACGTCTTCAGCGCCGGCCAGGCGCCGCCCGCGACCCGCATCACGGTGACGGCCGTCGGCGGCTATGGCCGCGGCACGCTCGCGCCGGGCTCGGATATCGACCTGCTCTTCCTCCTGCCGGCCAAGCCCGCCGCCTGGAGCGAGCCGGCCATCGAGTTCATGCTCTATATCCTGTGGGATCTCGGCTTCAAGGTCGGCCATGCCACGCGCACTATCGAGGAGTGCATCCAGCTCTCCAAGGGCGACATGACGATCCGCACGGCGATCCTCGAAGCCCGCTATATCGGCGGCTCGGCCGCGCTGTTCGAGGAGCTGGCGGTACGGTTCGACCGCGAGATCGTGCGCGGCACCGGCCCGGAATTCATCGCGGCAAAGCTTGCCGAGCGCGACGAGCGCCACCGCAAGGCGGGCGACACGCGCTACCTCGTCGAGCCGAACGTCAAGGAAGGCAAGGGCGGTCTGCGCGATCTGCACACGCTGTTCTGGATCGCCAAATATTTCTACCACATCAAGGATCCGGCCGAACTGGTGAAGCTCGGCGTGCTCTCCAGGCAGGAATACAAGCTCTTCCAGAAGGCGGACGATTTCCTCTGGGCGGTGCGCTGCCACATGCATTTCCTGACGGGCAAGGCGGAGGAAAGGCTATCCTTCGACATCCAGCGCGAGATCGCCGAATGCCTGGGCTACCAGCCGCATCCCGGTCTCTCGGCCGTCGAACGCTTCATGAAGCACTATTTCCTCGTGGCGAAGGACGTCGGCGACTTGACGCGCATCTTCTGCGCCACGCTGGAGGACCAGCAGGCCAAGGAAGCGCCCGGTATCACCGCCGTCATCAGCCGCTTCACGCGCCGCACGCGCAAAATTGCGGGAACGCTGGATTTTCTGGAAGACCGCGGCCGCATCACGATCGCCGATCCCGAGGTCTTCAAGCGCGACCCGGTCAACATCATCAGGCTCTTCCACATCGCCGATCTCAACGGCCTGGAATTCCACCCGGACGCGCTGAAGCTGGTGACGCGCTCGCTCGGGCTGATCAACGGCGCGGTGCGTGAGAATGACGAGGCCAACCGCCTCTTCCTGTCCATCCTTACCTCGCCGCGCGATCCCGCCCTTCTGCTGCGCCGCATGAACGAGGCCGGGGTGCTCGGCAGGTTCATCCCGGAATTCGGCAAGATCGTCGCGATGATGCAGTTCAACATGTATCATCACTATACGGTCGACGAACATCTGATCCGCGCGGTCGGCGTTCTTGCCAATATCGACCAGGGCCGCGAGAAGGAAGCGCATCCGCTGAGCTATCAGGTGATGCCCTCGATCGAGGATCGCATCCCGCTCTATGTCGCGGTGCTGTTGCACGATATCGCAAAGGGCCGCCCGGAGGACCATTCCGAAGCCGGCGCCAAGGTCGCGCGCAAACTTTGCCCGCGCTTCGGCTTGACGCCGAAGCAGACGGAACTGGTCGTCTGGCTGATCGAGGAGCATCTGACGATGTCGATGGTCGCGCAGACCCGCGATCTGAACGACCGCAAGACCATCGTCGATTTTGCCGAGAAGGTGCAGTCGATGGAGCGGCTGAAGATGCTGCTGGTCCTGACGGTTTGCGATATCCGCGCCGTCGGCCCGGGCGTGTGGAACGGCTGGAAGGGCCAGCTTCTGCGCACGCTCTATTATGAAACGGAACTCTTGATCTCCGGCGGCTTCTCCGAGCTGTCGCGCAAGGAACGCGCTCACGCGGCCCGTGAAATCCTCTCCGAGGCGCTGCCGGCCGAATGGAGCCAGAAGGACCGCAAGACCTATACGAAGCTGCATTACGATCCCTATCTGCTGACGGTGTCGCTGGAGGATCAGGTGCGCCATGCCGCTTTCATCCGCGAAACCGACAAGGCGGGCCAGACGCTGGCAACCATGGTGCGCACGCATTCCTTCCACGCCATCACGGAAATCACCGTGCTGTCGCCCGACCATCCGCGCTTGCTGACGGTCATTGCCGGCGCTTGTGCGGCGGCGGGCGCCAACATCGTCGACGCACAGATCTTCACGACTTCGGACGGGCGGGCGCTGGACACGATCCTCGTCAACCGCGAGTTCCCCAACGATGCCGACGAGACGCGCCGCGGCGGCACGATCGGGCGGATGATCGAAGACGTGCTGTCGGGCCGCAAGCGCCTGCCGGAGGTGATCGCGACGCGCACCAGGAGCCGCAAGCGCAGCCGCACCTTCACGGTCTCGCCGGCGGTGACGATCTCCAACACGCTGTCGAACAAGTTCACCGTCATCGAGATCGAGTGCCTCGACCGTCCGGGCCTGCTGTCCGAGGTGACGGCGGTGCTGTCCGATCTCTCGCTCGACATCGCCTCCGCGCATATCACCACCTTCGGCGAGAAGGTCATCGATACCTTCTACGTCACCGACCTCGTCGGACAGAAGGTCACCAACGACAACCGACAGGCCAATATCGTCGCCCGTCTGAAGGCCGTGATGGCCGATGAAGTGGATGAGCTGCGCGACCGCATGCCGTCCGGCATGATCGCGCCGGTTCCCGCCACACCGAAAAGGGTCAAGGCACAACAATGAGTCTGGTGAAAAAATTCGCGACGGTCGGCGGCGCGACGCTCGGCAGCCGCGTGCTCGGTTTCGCGCGCGAGACGCTGATGGCCGCCGCCCTCGGCACCGGCCCGATGGCTGATGCCTTCTACGCCGCCTTCCGCTTCCCCAATCTGTTCCGCCGTCTCTTCGCCGAGGGCGCGTTCAACGCCGCCTTCGTGCCGCTCTTTGCCAAGGAGATCGAGGCGGGCGGTCTCGACGGGGCGAAACGTTTTTCCGAAGAGGTCTTCGGCGTCCTGTTCTCCGTGCTGCTGATGCTGACCATCGCGATGGAGCTGCTCATGCCGCTCATCGTCGCCTGGGTCATCGCGCCGGGCTTCGTGGATGACGCGGAAAAGTTCGATGTGACGGTCAAGCTCGCCGTCGTCATGTTCCCCTATCTCATGTGCATGTCGCTGACGGCGATGCTGTCGGGCATGCTGAACTCGCTGCACCACTATTTCGCCGCCGCTGTTGCGCCCGTCTTCCTCAATGTCGTGCTGATCGGCGCGCTGGGCTATGGCCTCTGGCAGGGTGCATCGCCGCTCCAGGTAGCCTGGTATCTTTCTTGGGGCGTGCTGGTTGCCGGTCTTTTGCAGATGGCGGTGCTTTACGCCGGCGTGCGCCAGGCCGGCATGAAGATCGGCTTTCGCCGCCCACGCATGACGCCGAACGTCAAGCGCTTGCTGTGGCTTGCCTTCCCGGCGGCGATCACCGGCGGCATCACCCAGATCAACCAGCTGATCGGCCAGATGATCGCCTCCACCAAGGACGGCGCGATTTCCGCCCTGCAATATGCCGACCGCGTCTATCAGCTGCCGCTCGGTGTCGTCGGCATCGCCGTCGGCGTGGTGCTCCTGCCGGAGCTGGCGCGCGCCCTGAAGGGCGGCCATGAGCGCGAGGCCGGCAATCTCCAGAACCGCTCGATGGAATTCGTGCTCTTCCTGACGCTGCCGGCTGCGGGCGCTCTCTGGGTCATTTCCGACGAGATCGTGCGCGTGCTCTACGAGCGCGGCGCCTTCAGCCCGGAAACCACCTCCGTCGTCGCCGGCACGCTCGCCATCTACGGCCTCGGCCTGCCGGGCTTCGTGATGATCAAGGCGCTCAATCCCGGCTTCTTCGCCCGCGAGGATACCAAGACGCCGATGCGCATCACCATGCTCTCGGTCGTCATCAACTGCGTGCTCGCCGTCTCGCTCTTTCCGCTGTTTTACGAGCGCGGCATCGCGACCGCCGAAACCGTCTCCGGCTGGATTACCGCGCTGCTGCTCTTCGTGACGCTGGTGCGCCGCGGTCACTGGCCGCTGGAAAAGGCGCTTGCCTGGCGCGTCGCGCGGCTGCTGATCGCTACAGTCGTCATGGCCGTCTCGCTGGAATATGCCTCCGGCTATCTCGCGCATCGTCTGGCGCCCACCTCGTCGCTCTTCGAACAGCTGTCGGCGCTCGGCCTGCTGATCGGCCTTGCCATGGTGGTTTATTTCTCGGTCGCGTTCCTGATCGGCGGTGCCGATCTCGGCATGCTCATGCGCAACCTGAAGCGCGGTCGCGGCAAGCCACCGCCATCGGACCCGGCCACTTGATCGCCGCCCCGGCGGCGTGCATAAGCGCGTCCTATCGTTTTACTTAGAACAGGGTCAGGCCCTCCACCCGCCTGAAGGAACACCGTCATGAGCGCATTCAAGCCTCTCGTCTTCTCCGGCGTCCAGCCGACCGGCAATCTTCACCTCGGCAACTATCTCGGCGCGATCCGCAAATTCGTCGCCCTGCAGGCCGACAATGACTGCATCTATTGCGTCGTCGACCTGCATGCGCTGACCGCGCAGCTGGTGCATGAGGACATGCGCAACCAAATCCGCTCGATCGCCGCGGCCTTCATCGCCTCGGGCATCGATCCGAAGAAGCACATCGTCTTCAACCAGTCCGCCGTGCCGCAGCATTCGGAGCTCGCCTGGATTTTCAACTGCGTGGCGCGCATCGGCTGGATGGAGCGCATGACCCAGTTCAAGGACAAGACCGGCGGCAAGAATGCCGAACAGGTCTCGCTCGGCCTGCTCGCCTATCCGAGCCTGATGGCCGCCGATATCCTCGTGTATCGCGCGACGCATGTGCCCGTCGGCGACGACCAGAAGCAGCATCTCGAACTGACCCGCGACATCGCCCAGAAGTTCAACATCGACTTCGGCAATCACATCCGCAATGCCGGCACGGGCGTCGATATCGTCGTCGGCGAAGAGCCTGTCCATGCCTATTTCCCGATGGTCGAGCCGCTGATCGGCGGCCCGGCACCGCGCGTCATGTCGCTGCGCGACGGCACGAAGAAGATGTCGAAGTCGGACGCGTCGGACCTCTCGCGCATCAACCTGCTCGATGATGCCGACACGATCTCCAAGAAGATCCGCAAGGCCAAGACCGATCCGGATGCATTGCCGAGCGAAGTCGAGGGACTGAAGGGCCGCCCGGAAGCAGAAAACCTCGTCGGCATCTATGCCGCGCTCTCGGACAAGACCAAGGCGGAGGTGCTCTCGGAGTTCGGCGGCCAGCAGTTTTCGGCCTTCAAGCCGGCGCTGGTCGATCTCTCGGTCAACGTGCTCTCGCCGATCACCGACGAGATGCGCCGCCTGATGGACGACACGACCCATATCGACGCGATCCTCAGGGACGGCGGCGAGAGAGCGCGGGCGCGGGCTGAAAAAACCATGAAGGAAGTCCGCGACATCATCGGTTTTGTGCAGTAAGGTCGCCTCGAAACGTCTTTGAGAGAAGGGGGCCGTATGGTTTCTCGACGACTTTCCCGTATGGAGGGCCACCGCCGGAAATTTCTGGCTGTTATCGACGACACGCCGGAATGCCAGCGCGCCGTCCACTATGCGGGGATGCGGGCGAAGAACTCCAACGGCGCCGTCGTCCTGCTCTATGTGATCGCCAATGGCGATTTCCAGCAATGGCTGGGCGTCGAGGAGATCATGCGGGCGGAAGCGCGCGAAGCGGCGGAAGCCGTGCTCGCCAAGGCGGGCCAGGCGCTGCGCGAGGCGATCGGCATCGAGCCGGAAACGGTGATCCGCGAGGGGGTCGCCAGCGAGGCGATCAACGAGCTGATCGAGGAGGACCGCGACATTGCGATCCTCGTTCTGGCCGCCGGTTCCTCCAAGGAAGGGCCGGGGCCGCTGGTCAGTTCGCTCGCCAGCCGCGCGCAGGCGTTTCCGATCCCCGTCACGGTCATTCCGGACCAGCTGAGCGACGAGGAACTGGACGCGCTGAGCTGACCCCGCGGTCTTGAAGAGCGGCGGCAAAAGGCTTATCTTCTTTTGAATTATTCTAAGATTTTGGCCGCGAAGACGCCTGGCCGGACGGAGAAGACCATGTTCATCCAGACCGAATCGACGCCGAACCCGTCGACCCTGAAGTTCCTGCCCGGCAAGGTCGTGCTGGAAACCGGCACCGCCGAATTCCGCGACGAGACGGAAGCGCGCGCCGCTTCGCCGCTTGCCGCCCGCCTGTTCGGCGTTCCCGGTGTCACCGGCGTGTTCCTCGGCTATGACTTCATCACCGTCACCAAGGACAATGCCGACTGGCAGCATATGAAGCCGGCGATCCTCGGCAACATCATGGAACACTTCATGTCGGGCCAGCCGATCCTCGCCAGCGGCGCGCTCGGCGGCAGCGACGAGGATGAGGGCGAGTTCTTCGAAGCGGGCGACGAGACCATCGTCGCCACCATCAAGGAGCTGCTCGACAGCCGCGTGCGCCCGGCCGTGGCGCAGGACGGCGGCGACATCACCTTCAAGGGCTTCCGCGACGGCGTCGTCTATCTCAACATGAAGGGCGCATGCTCCGGCTGCCCGTCCTCCACGGCGACGCTGAAGCATGGCGTGCAGAACCTTCTTCGCCATTTCGTACCGGAAGTGCAGGAAGTTGAAGCCGTCGCATAAGGCCCGCTCCGCACATCGCAGGTGCCCGGCATGATCGTCCTTGCGATCGATACGGCGGGCACCGGCTGTTCGGCTGCCCTCTATGATTCCAATCGGGATGTCGTGCTCGGCGCTGCCGGCGCGGATATCGGCCGCGGCCATGCCGAACGGCTGATGGAATTCGTCGACGGCGCGCTCGCCGCTGCCGGCCTCGATCTTCCCGCAATCGACCGCATCGCCGTCACCATCGGCCCCGGCTCCTTCACCGGCATCCGCGTCGGCGTCGCCGCCGCGCGCGGTCTGGCGCTGGCGCTCGGCATTCCCGCCGTCGGCGTCAGCACGCTTTCGGCGCTGGCCGCCGCCCGGAGCGGTCCATTGCTGGTGGCGATCGATGCCAAGCGCGACGAGGTCTATTGGCAGGCGTTTACGGCCGATGGCAGCGAGGCCACGCAGCCGGCCATCGCCACCGTTGAAGAGGCACGCGCCATCGCGCAGGCGCATGATGGCGATATCGCCGGCTCGGCTTCGGCCCTGTTGCGCGAAGGCGCGGTTGCTGAGACGGACGGGGTTGATATCGCCACCGTCGCGCGCCTCGGTGCCCGCCTCGATCCGCAAAACCATCTGCCGAAGCCGCTCTATCTGCGCGGTCCCGATGCCAAGCCGCAGGCGGGTTTCGCAATCCGCCGAGCCTGATGCCATGTCCCTGAGCGACTATTTCACCCGCAAGCCTATCTTCGAGATATTTCCGCTCGAGACCGCCGATGCCGGCCTGGCCGCAGCGCTTCACCAGATGCGCTTTCCCCAGCCGTGGAACGACGGCGAATTCCATTCCCTGCTGTCACAGGAGCCGGTGTTCGGCTTTCTGGCGCTGAAGCAGGGCGTGACAGGCCGCACCGCCGGCGGCTTCGTGCTGGCGCGTGCCACCGCAGGCGAGGCGGAAATCCTGACGATCAGCGTCGATCCGCGTTTCGGCCGCTCCGGCCTCGGCTGGCGGCTGATGCTGGCGGCGCTCCGCGAGGCCAAGATGCGCGGTGCGGAAGATATTTTCCTCGAGGTCGATGAGGTCAACCACGCCGCGCGCGGTCTCTATGGCAAGCTCGGCTTCACCAAGGCCGGCGAGCGCAAAGCCTATTATGCCGCCGCCGATGGCAGCCGCTCCGCGGCGCTTGTCATGCGGCGCGATCTTCGCTAGTCCCCTATCAGGGGGCGACAAGAGAAGGGCAGACCGGATGGCGGACGCGGAAAAATCGCTGGAAGAGCTTTGTGTCGAGCGCGGCATGCGCATGACCGAGCAGCGCCGCGTGATCGCGCGCGTGCTGGAATCCTCCGCCGATCATCCCGATGTAGAAGAACTCTACCGCCGTTCGTCGGCGGTCGATGCGCGCATTTCCATCTCCACGGTCTATCGCACCGTCAAACTCTTCGAGGATGCCGGCATCATCGAGCGCCACGATTTCCGCGATGGCCGCTCGCGCTACGAGACGGTGCCGGATGAACATCACGACCATCTGATCGACCTGAAACACGGCAACGTCATCGAGTTCCATTCGCCCGAAATCGAGGCCCTGCAGGAGCGCATTGCCCGCGAGCATGGTTTCAAGCTCGTCGGCCACCGGCTGGAGCTTTACGGCATTCCGCTCAAGGAGGGCGAGTGAGGCGCGTCGCCACTCTCATCCTAAGTTTGGACCGGTGAGCGCTTGATCACCTGGCTGCGCATTGCCATCGCCCTCACCGTGCTTGTCGCGGTCACGCTCGTCTTGCTGCCGATCCAGCTTATCGGCCTGCGCTTCAACCTGAAAATTCGCCGCCGCCTTCCACGTCTCTGGCATCGCGTCGCCTGCTGGGCGCTCGGGCTGCGCGTGCGCGTGCATGGCACGCTCGAACCGAAGCGGCCACTGCTGCTTGCCGCCAACCACGCCTCCTGGAAGGATATCCTGGTGCTCGGCTCGGTGGCCGATGTTGCCTATATCGCCAAGGCCGAGGTGCGCGGCTGGCCGGTCTTCGGCCTGCTCGCCCGCCTGCAGGCGACGATCTTCGTCGAGCGCGAGCAGCGCCAGAAGACGGGCGATCAGGTGAACGAGATCGCCGAGCGTCTGACGGCCGGCGAGATCATCGTGCTCTTCCCGGAGGGCACCACCTCCGACGGCAACCGGCTGATGGAGATCAAGACCTCGCTGTTCGGCGCCGCCGCCTCGGCCGTGCCGCATGCGCCCGATGGCGTCGTGTTCATCCAACCCGTTTCGATCGCCTATACAGGCGTGCACGGCATGGCGATGGGCCGCTTCCACCGGCCGCTTGCCGCCTGGCCGGGGGATATCGAGCTCGGCCCCCACCTCTTGGGGGTGATGCGCGAAGGCGCGGTCGACGTGGATGTCGATTTCGGCGAGCGGGTGGATTATTCGCGGGCCAGCAACCGCAAGCAGGTGAGCCGCGACGTCGAGACGCGCATCCGCGCCATGCTGGGCGCACGGCTGCGCGGCAGGTAAGCGCGCAGCGATTTTGCGTCCGGGCTTGCAAAACAAAGAGACACTTCAAATTCCAGGACTTTTCCACTATGGAAGCGGCCATGAGCGAACAGTCCCTTTCCATGCCCGAAGCCCCCACGGCCACGTCGAACACGCGAAAAGTCTTTGTGAAGACCTATGGCTGTCAGATGAACGTCTATGACAGCGAGCGCATGACCGACGCCCTGTCGAAGGACGGTTATGAGGCTACGGACGTGCTGGAGGAGGCCGACCTCGTTCTCCTGAACACCTGTCATATCCGCGAGAAGGCGGCGGAAAAGGTCTATTCCGAACTTGGCCGCCTGCGCGACATGAAGAAGGCCCGCGCCAAGGACGGACGCGACATGGTGATCGGCGTCACCGGCTGCGTCGCCCAGGCCGAGGGCAAGGAAATCCTGCGCCGCGCGCCCGCCGTCGATCTCGTCATCGGCCCGCAGACCTATCACCGCCTGCCGGAGGCGCTGCGCCGCGCCAAGGGCGGCGAGCGTGTCGTCGAGACAGACTATGCGATCGAGGACAAGTTCGAGCATCTTCCCGCGCCGGAAAAGGCCAAGACACGCGCCCGCGGCGTCACCGCCTTTCTCACCGTGCAGGAAGGCTGCGACAAGTTCTGCACCTTCTGCGTGGTGCCCTATACGCGCGGCTCGGAAGTCTCCCGCCCCGTCGCGCAGATCGTTTCCGAGGCCGAGCGCCTCGTCGAGGGCGGCGTGCGCGAAATCACGCTGCTCGGTCAGAACGTCAATGCCTGGCACGGCCTCGGTCCCGATGGTGCCGAATGGAGCCTCGGCGACCTGCTCTGTCGCCTCGCGGAGATCGAAGGTCTGGCGCGCCTGCGTTATACGACCAGCCATCCGCGCGACATGGACGACAAGCTGATCGCGGCGCATCGCGACCTGCCCAAGCTGATGCCCTACCTGCATCTGCCGGTGCAATCCGGCTCCAACCGCATCCTCAAGGCCATGAACCGGCGCCACACGGCCGCCGAATATATCGCGCTGATCGAGCGCATCCGCGCCGTCCAGCCGGACCTCGCGATATCAGGCGATTTCATCGTCGGCTTCCCAGGCGAGACCGACCAGGACTTCCAAGACACGATGCGCCTCATCGAGGCGGTGGGTTATGCACAGGCATTTTCGTTCAAATATTCCATCCGCCCCGGCACGCCGGGGGCCGAGATGGACGGCCATGTCGAAGAAAGCGTGAAAGCCGAACGCCTTGAAAGATTGCAGGCTTTGCTGTTTCGCCAGCAGCGCGAATTCGCGAAAGGCTGCATCGGCAAGGAGATCGACCTGCTTCTGGAAAAGCCCGGCCGCATGCCCGGCCAGCTCGTCGGCCGCTCGCCCTGGCTCCAGCCTGTGAATGTTGATGCAAAAACGTCGGAAATCGGTGACATTATACG
Source organism: Shinella sp. M31 (assembly GCF_049199205.1). Lineage (NCBI taxonomy): Bacteria > Pseudomonadati > Pseudomonadota > Alphaproteobacteria > Hyphomicrobiales > Rhizobiaceae > Shinella > Shinella sp. M31. The sequence goes on from NZ_JBLZPH010000049.1 coordinate 27,962, forward strand.
GGTACGAATCACCGATGCCGGGCCCAACAGCCTCTTCGCGGAAGCGATCGGGTGACGGGCGGATCGCAAGGAGCTTGACCGCTTGAACGGACACGAACTGATGACGTCCTCGCCGCGCCAGTCGAAGAACCAGACCGACGTAAATCAATTCGTGCTCACGTTCGAAAACAATCGATACGCAAGCGAGCTCTTCGGCCAGTTCGACCAGCATCTGAAGCTGCTCGAACAGCGCCTGCATATCGATGCGCGCGCGCGCGGCAATTCCGTTTCCATTTCCGGCGATGTGGTCGCGACCAGCCAGGCCCGCCGGGCACTGGATTATCTCTACGATCGCCTTCAGAAGGGCGGCTCGATCGAGCTGTCCGACGTGGAGGGCGCCATCCGCATGGCTATTGCCGCCGACGACCAGCTTTCGCTGCCCACCATGGAGCGCAAGGCCAAGCTCTCCATGTCGCAGATCTCCACCCGCAAGAAGACCATCGCCGCCCGCACGCCGACGCAGGATACCTATATCCGTGCACTGGAGCGGTCCGAACTGGTCTTCGGCGTCGGCCCGGCCGGCACGGGCAAGACCTATCTCGCCGTCGCCTATGCCGCCCAGCTTCTGGAGCGCGGCGCGGTCGATCGCATCATCCTGTCGCGCCCGGCCGTGGAAGCCGGTGAGCGCCTGGGCTTCCTGCCCGGCGACATGAAGGAAAAGGTCGATCCCTATCTGCGCCCGCTCTATGACGCGCTCTACGACATGATGCCGGGCGACAAGGTCGAACGGGCAATTGCCGCCAATGTCATCGAAATCGCGCCCCTTGCCTTCATGCGCGGCCGCACGCTCGCCAACGCCGCCGTCATTCTCGACGAGGCGCAAAACACGACGTCGATGCAGATGAAGATGTTCCTGACGCGTCTCGGCGAAAACGGCCGCATGATCGTCACCGGCGATCCGAGCCAGGTCGATCTGCCGCGCGGCGTCAAATCCGGCCTTGTCGAGGCGCTGCAGATCCTCAAGGGGGTCGAGGGCGTCTCGGTCGTGCGCTTCAAGGATGTCGACGTGGTGCGCCACCCGATGGTTGCCCGCATCGTCCGGGCCTATGAGGCGACAACCGCCGTACAGGACGAAAGCGAGCAGACCGACCGCTAGCGGTCCTGAAATCATGACCACGCTCGATATCCAGATTTCCATAGAGGAGGGCGCATGGCCCTCCGAAGAACGCCTTGCCGACATGAGCGCGCGCGTGCTCGGTTCCGCCGCGGACTATCTGCGCAAGACGGAAAAGCAGCCCTTTCCGAAAACCGGCGCGCCCGAAGTCTCCCTCGTCTTCACCAATGACGCGGAAATCCGCGGCATCAATGCCGAATGGCGCAGCCAGGACAAGCCGACCAACGTTCTGTCCTTCCCGGCCTTCCCGCTGACGCCCGGAAAAATGCCGGGGCCGATGCTCGGCGATATCATCTTCGCAGAGGAAACGCTGACCCGCGAGGCGGGCGAACTCGGCAAGTCCTTCGACGACCATCTCACGCATCTGATGGTGCATGGATTTCTGCATCTCTTCGGCTATGATCACATGGAAGACGAGGAAGCGGAAAAAATGGAGGGGCTCGAGACTCGCATTCTTGTCGGGCTTGGCCTATCTGACCCCTATGGGGATGACCCCGATTAACCAGTTTGGACCAATGAGCGACTTCAGACATCAGTCGGCAACGACGGAAAAGCACGAGGCGGACGCCTCCAGTCAGGACGAGGCGGGCAGTAGTAGCAGCGCGCCGAAGCAGGAAAGCGGGGGGCGGACATCGCTCTGGTCCCGCGCAGCCCGGCTCTGGCGCATGACGGGTGCCTCCACGCTCCGAAGGGACCTTGCCGAGGCATTGATGACGGAAGACACCGGCGGCGAGCCGGCCTTCCTGCCCGAAGAACGGGCGATGCTGCACAACATTCTCCGCTTCCGCGAAGTGCGGGTCGAGGATGTCATGGTGCCGCGCGCCGATATCGAGGCCGTCGACCAGGACATCACGATTGCCGAATTGATGGTGATCTTCGAGGATTCCGGCCGCTCGCGCATGCCGGTCTATAATGAAAGCCTCGATGACCCGCGCGGCATGGTGCACATCCGCGACCTGCTCGCCTATGTCACCAAGCAGGCGCGCAACAAGCGCCGCACCGGCGCCAAGGCCGCCACCGCCAATGGCGGCGAAAAACCCGCCCGCGCGCCAAAAGCTGAATTCGACCTCGGCCGCGTCGATCTGTCGAAGACTGTCGCGGAAGCCGGCATCATCCGCCAGGTTCTCTTCGTGCCGCCGTCCATGCTCGCCGCCGATTTGATGGCGCGCATGCAGGCCGACCGCACGCAGATGGCGCTCGTTATCGACGAGTATGGTGGCACGGATGGCCTTGCCTCGCTGGAAGACATCGTCGAGATGGTCGTCGGCAATATCGAGGACGAGCACGACGACGAAGAAGCGATGATTCAGCGTGTCAGCGACGACGTGTTCATCGCCGATGCGCGTGTCGAGCTGGAAGAGCTGGCCGAAGCCATCGGCCCGGATTTCGACATCCGTGAACAGCTCGAGGATGCCGATACGCTCGGCGGTCTGATCTTCGCCTCGCTCGGCCGTATTCCTGCGCGTGGCGAGGTCGTTCAGGCTGTGCCGGGCTTTGAATTCCACGTGCTCGATGCCGATCCGCGCCGCGTCAAGCGCGTGCGCGTCACCCGCAAGCGCGCGAGCTCGGTGCGCCGCCGCGAGCGCCGGCCGGAAGGTGAGGGGGCAAACGGTGCCGCCGATCGCGACAAGGCGCCGGAACAGCAGGCCGGCAAGGCGAGCGCCGACTGACGCCATCTGCCTGATCCCCAAAATGATCTACGCCTTGTCCTGTGTTACGGCAGGACAAGGCGTTGGTTTTTTGGAAGACTGGCGCGGCTGATTCGGGGATGGCAAAACAAAGGGGACGGCATGGAGCGGCTCGCGGGCACGGTCATGCTCCTGTCTGGAACGAGACGGGCGCTGGTGGCATTTCTTGCGGGTCTGATCGGGGTGCTGGCGCTGCCGCCCTTCGGCTTTTTCGCGGCTCTTTTTGTGTCCTTCACCCTGCTCGTCTGGCTGCTGGATGGCGCAAGTGCGGCACCGGAAGCCGGCTTCATCCGGCGTCTCGCGCCTGCCTTCCGTATCGGCTGGTTCTTCGGCTTCGGCTATTTCGTCGGCGGGCTCTGGTGGCTCGGCAATGCGCTGCTGATAGAGGCCGACGAATATGCCTGGGCGCTGCCGCTTGCCATTCTCGGCCTGCCCGCCTTTCTCGCGCTTTACTACGGTCTCGCCGCCGCCATCGCCCGCCTTCTCTGGTCGGACGGCATGGGCCGTATCGCCGCCCTTGCCTTCGCTTTCGGTGTGGGGGAGTGGCTGCGCGGCACGCTCTTCACTGGCTTCCCGTGGAATGCGGTCGGTTATGGTGCCATGCCGGTGCCGCTCCTCATGCAGTCGTCCGGCATTCTCGGCATCGCCACGATCAACGCACTCGCCGTCTTCGTCTTCGCCGCCCCGGCGCTGATCGGCACGCGGCGCGGCCGTGTTTCCGGGCTGACGCTCGCCGTCTTGCTGTTCGCGGCCCATGTCGGCTACGGCTATTATGCACTCAACATCGTGCCGCCGCCGCAGAGCGAGGCGACCGTCGTCCGCCTCATCCAGCCGGTCATCGACCAGGCGCTGAAGCTCGACGATTCCGCCCGCGTCGAGATTTTTGAGAAGCATCTGAAGCTGAGCGCCGAAAAACCGGCGGATGGCGGCAAACGGCCCGATATCGTCGTCTGGCCGGAGACCTCCATCCCCTTCATCCTCACGGACAATCCCGACGCGCTGGTGCGCATCGCCGATGTGCTGGAGGATGACCAGGTGCTGATCGCCGGCGCGGTGCGCACGGAAAGTGCCGGCTCCGGCAAGGCGCCGCGCTACTACAATTCCATCTATGTCATCGACGGCAAGGGCCAGATCATCGCCGCCGCCGACAAGGTGCATCTCGTGCCCTTCGGCGAATACATGCCCTTCGAGGAAATCTTCGAAAGCCTCGGCGTCTCGGCCGTCGCCGCCATGCCCGGCGGCTTTTCCGCTGCCCGCGAGCATCAGCTTCTGACCGCCGCCGGCAAGGGCTTCTATCCGCTGATCTGCTACGAGGCGATCTTCCCGTCGGAGATCAACGATACGGCGGAGCAGGCCGCCGCCTTGCTCAACGTGACCAATGATGCATGGTTCGGCAACACGCCCGGACCCTACCAACACTTCCTGCAGGCACGCCTGCGTGCCGTCGAACGCGGCCTGCCACTGATTCGCGCCGCCAACAACGGCATTTCGGCCGTGGTGGACGGCCGGGGGTCTATCGTGACGGGTATGTCGTATGATACGCCCGGATTTGTCGATGCAACTCTTCCGGGAAGAATTCGGGTCGATGACAGAGTAAAACGGCAGGGATGGTCGTTTCTAGCCGTGCTTGCTGTTCTCTTTGCGGCAGCGGCGTTTTCTCGCATTGGTTTTAGAAACAGGATGAATTGACCCAAAACCCCTAAAATAGCATAGTGCAACCCGCCGGCCGTTCTCCTGTATTGTGGTAGCCCTTAAGGGGTTGCGCATACAACGTGACGTTAAGTCTTCGTTGAGGCTGCCGGAAGGGTGGGGCCATTCCGCGTTAGGACGAAAGTGATGATGGAAAACAAAAAGAAGCCGAATCCGATAGATATTCATGTCGGCAGCCGGATCCGGCTTCGCAGGACCATGCTTGGCATGAGCCAGGAGAAGCTGGGCGAAAGTCTCGGCATCACCTTTCAGCAGATTCAGAAATACGAGAAGGGCACGAACCGCGTCGGCGCCAGCCGTCTGCAGAACATTTCGAGCATTCTCAACGTACCCGTCTCCTTCTTCTTCGAGGACGCGCCGGGCGAGCAGGCGGATGCTCAGGCCGGTCTCGCCGAAGCGTCGAGCTCCAATTACGTGGTCGATTTCCTGTCCTCCTCCGAGGGCCTGCAGCTCAACCGCGCCTTCGTGAAGATCAACGACCCCAAGGTCCGCCGCAAGCTTGTCGATCTCGTCAAGGCGCTGGCTGCCGAAATGGAAGTCGAGTGATCCTTCCAGCTTCGGCATGAATGAAAGGGCGGCGGGCAGGCCGCCCTTTTTTGTTGCGCATCGTGATTTTCGACAGGGCGGATCGCCCGGAAAACCGGGACATAAAGACATTCTTATGTCCTTGTGTGCTTGTCTTTCCCCGACGAACTGAATAACAACGTCGAAGTCATTTTTCTTTGAGGGGAATTCCCGCATGCGCAGCAGCTATCTCTTCACCAGCGAGTCCGTCGCCGAAGGCCATCCGGACAAGGTTTGCGATCGTATCTCCGACGAGATCGTCGATCTGGTCTATCGCGAAGCCGTGAAGTCGAAGGTCGATCCGTGGTCGGTCCGTATTGCCTGCGAGACGCTTGCGACGACCAACCGCGTCGTCATTGCCGGTGAAGTGCGCCTGCCGCCGAGTCTCCTGAAGAAAGACAAGGACGGCAAGGACGTCATCAACCCCTCCAAGTTCAAGTCGGCCGCCCGCAAGGCGATCCGCGACATCGGCTACGAGCAGGACGGCTTCCATTGGAAGACGGCGAAGATCGACGTGCTCCTGCATTCGCAGTCCGCCGATATCGCCCAGGGCGTCGACAACGCCGCCGACAAACAGGGCGACGAGGGTGCCGGCGACCAGGGCATCATGTTCGGTTACGCCTGCCGCGAAACGTCGGAACTCATGCCGGCGCCGCTCTACTATTCGCACCGCATCCTCCAGCTGCTCGCTGCTGCCCGCAAGAAGGGCGAAGGCGATGCCGGCAAGCTCGGTCCCGACGCCAAGAGCCAGGTGACCGTGCGCTATGTCGACGGCAAGCCGGCCGATGTGGCCTCGATCGTTCTGTCCACCCAGCATCTCGATGACAGCTGGGATTCCAAGAAGGTGCGCGAGGTCGTCGAGCCCTATATCCGCGAAGCCCTGCATGACATCAAGATCGCCGACGATTGCGTCTGGTACATCAACCCGACCGGCAAGTTCGTCATCGGCGGTCCCGATGGCGACGCCGGCCTCACCGGCCGCAAGATCATCGTCGACACCTATGGCGGCGCGGCCCCCCACGGCGGCGGCGCCTTCTCCGGCAAGGATACGACAAAGGTCGACCGTTCGGCCGCCTATGCCGCGCGCTATCTGGCCAAGAATGTCGTCGCCGCCGGTCTTGCCGACCGCTGCACCATCCAGCTGTCCTACGCCATCGGCGTCGCCCAGCCGCTCTCGGTTTATGTCGATCTGCACGGCACGGGCAAGGTCAGCGAAGACGCCGTCGAGGATGCGATCCGCAAGGTGATGGACCTCTCGCCGTCGGGCATCCGTCGCCATCTCGACCTCAACAAGCCGATCTATGCGAAGACCGCTGCTTACGGCCATTTCGGCCGCAAGGCCGGCCGTGACGGCTCGTTCTCGTGGGAGCGCGTCGATCTCGCCAAGGCCCTCAAGGACGCCGTAAAGAACTGAGACCCGATATGAGCGATGCCGAGCACCCCACCCGCGCAAGCGAGGCCTTTTTCGGCCGGCGCAAGGGCAAACCCCTGCGCGATCGGCAGGTGCAGCATCTCGAAACCCTGCTGCCGGAGCTGAAGGTCGACCTGTCGACCGAGGCTCCGGCAGACATCACCACGCTTTACGGCTTCAAGCCGGAGCGCATGCGCCTCGAAATCGGTTTCGGCGGCGGCGAGCATCTCATCCACCGCGCGCTGGAAACGCCCAAGACCGCCTTCATCGGCGTCGAGCCCTTCGTCAATTCCATGGCGAAGCTGGTCGGCCGCGTCGAGGAAACGGGCGCGAAGAACATCCGGCTCTATGATGACGATGCAACGGAGTTGCTCGACTGGCTGCCTGCCAATTCGATCGATCAGATCGACCTGCTCTATCCTGATCCGTGGCCGAAGAAGAAGCACTGGAAGAGGCGGTTCGTCTCCAGGGTTAACCTGGACCGCTTTGCCCGGGTGCTGAAGCCGGGCGGGCTCTTCTGCTTCGCGTCCGACATCGACACCTATGTCAACTGGACGCTGATGCACTGCGGGGCTCATCCCGCTTTCGTGTGGACCGCGGAAAACGCGGCCGATTGGCTGACGCCCTATGCCGGCTGGCCGGGCACGCGCTACGAGGCCAAGGCCAAGCGCGAAGGCCGCAAGTCGGCCTATCTCACCTTCCGCCGTCTCTGACGGAAGGTCCGGTCTTCAAGCTTAGTGCAGGCTGACGGTGCGCAGCTCGTCCTCGGCAGCCTTGTAGAAGGTGCTGGAACGGTTGTCGGTCAGCAGGATCGGTGTGCCGTCGGCGCCGAACAGGGCCCAGAGGTCCAGGCTCGGATCGATTTCCGGGGCTTCCGGGAAGACGCGCGACACTTCGTCGGCCTTTATCTTCCTGATGTAACCGACTTCGCCGGCGCCGAGATGCGCAAGGTCTGCCTTCGAGACGGTGGTCGGGGTTGCGATTTTCAGTCCCATCTTTGCCTCCATGGCAATGCCGGCAAATGCCGGCCGCTGGGCGCCCGCGGCCACAATGGCGCTCGGTGCGTCAGCGATCAGGTTACGCTCGAGACGGTCCGGCGGTTGTTCCCGCAGGAACGGCTCATGATCTAGTCTGATACGGAAATGTTAATTTTCTTTACCATTCGCACCGGCTCGGGCCGGACGAGATCCACCGAGAGGAGACCGTTCTTCAGCTCGGCGCCTTGAACGCGCATGCCGTCGGCAAGCACGAAGGTGCGCTGGAACTGGCGGGCGGCGATACCGCGGTAAAGATAATCCCGTTCGCCATTGTCGACCTGGCGGCCGCGAATGACGAGCTGGTTTTCCTCCGTCGTCACGTCGAGTTCCTCCTCGGAGAAACCCGCGACGGCGAGCGTGATGCGCAGGCGCTCGGGCGCGCCGGTATCGCCGTTGGGACGCAGACGTTCGATATTGTAGGGGGGATAGCCATCATTGCCCTTGGCGATGCGCTCGAGGGTCTTTTCCATGGCGTCAAAGCCCAGCATCAGCGGGCTGGCAAAAGGGGTCATGCGTGTCATCGTCTAGTCCTTGGCTTTCAAGCGACTGTGGCGGGACCCGGTCTCGGCATCCCGATGGCTGCAATATGGTGATTGCGCGTCGGCGGCGCAAGACGCTTGCGAACGGCGATTTCGCAAATATAGTCGCCGCTTCGCCCGCGCGAGGCGCGCCACGAATCATAAGAAACACGGGATGGAAACGGCATGTCCGAGCCACGGAAAATCATCATCGACACGGATCCGGGGCAGGACGATGCCGCCGCGATCATGCTGGCGCTCGGCAGCCCGGAACTCGAAATCCTCGGCATCACCACGGTGGCCGGCAACGTGCCGCTGTCGCGCACCTCGACCAATGCCCGCATCATCTTGGAATTCTGCACCCGAACAGACGTGAAAGTCTTTGCCGGCGCCGACAAGCCGATCGCCCGTCCGCTCGTCACCGCCGAGCATGTGCACGGCAAGACCGGCCTCGACGGTCCGGAACTGCACGAGCCGCAGATGCCGTTGGAGGAGCAGCATGCCGTCGATTTCATCATCGAGACGCTGCGCAGCGAGCCGGAGGGCACTGTGACCCTCTGCACGCTCGGCCCGCTCACCAATATCGCGACCGCCCTCCAGAAAGCGCCCGACATTGCCGGCCGCGTGCGCGAACTCGTCATGATGGGCGGCGGCTTCTTCGAGGGCGGCAACATCACGCCGACCGCCGAATTCAACATCTATGTCGATCCGGAAGCCGCCGCCGTCGTCTTCCAGTCCGGCATCCCCATCGTCATGATGCCGCTCGACGTCACCCACAAGGTGCTGACCCTGAAGAGCCGTGTCGCCAGGCTGCGCGACATCGGCAATCGCCCGGCGACGGCCCTTGTCGAGATGCTCGAATTCTTCGAGCGTTTCGACGTGGAGAAATACGGCTCCGACGGCGGCCCGTTGCATGACCCGACGGTCATCGCCTATCTCCTGAAGCCGGAGCTTTTTGCCGGTCGCGATTGCAATGTCGAGGTCGAGACGACCTCGCCGCTGACGGTGGGCATGACCGTCGTCGACTGGTGGCAGGTCACCGGTCGCAGGCACAATGCGCGTGTCATGAAGGATGTCGACGCCGACGGCTTCTTCGCGCTGCTCACCGAGCGCGTCGGCCGCCTGTGATGCGCGGCCCGCGCAGCGCCGGCCCCGCTGTGGAGGCCCGTTTCCACAAGGAGATGATGGGTCTCTACGACCGTTTCGCCGAACTCGGCTTCCGCCCGGTGCTGCTGCGTCGCTTCGTGCTCTTGAACGGCGGCGTGGCTGCCGCGAAAGATCTCGTCTTCAAGCCCGGCACGACGGGGCTTGAGCGCCTGCTCGACGCGGGCAAGGCCGAGCTTTCCATGGAAGCGCTGATGCTGCGGCCGGAATACCAGCCGCTTTTTACCGAGCTGGAGCTGAAGGAGGCGACGCAGCGCCTCGCCAGTGCGGCGCGCTCACGGTCGCGCGGCCGGCTGCAGGCACAGCCGACCGAACGCAAGTAGGCACGGGCGGAGCGCCTCAGCCGTGCGCGGCAGCCGCCTGCTCGGCTTCCATCTTTTCGTAGAATTTGACGATGATGTCCCAGGCCTCGTCGGCGGTCTCGACGAACTGCATCAGCTCGACATCGCCGGGCGCGATCGTTCCGAAAGCAGCGAGCGCGTCGAAATCGATGATCTTGTGCCAGAACTCCTTGCCGAACAGGATGAGCGGCACCAGCGCCATGCGGCCGGTCTGCATCAAGGTCACCGTCTCGAACAATTCGTCCAGCGTGCCGAAGCCGCCCGGAAACACCGTGACCGCCTTGGCGCGCAGCAGGAAATGCATCTTGCGGATCGCGAAATAGTGGAAATTGAAGCTGAGCTCCGGCGTCACATAGGGGTTCGGCGCCTGCTCGTGCGGCAGGACGATATTGAGGCCGATCGAAGGCGCGCCGACATCGGCCGCCCCGCGGTTGCCCGCCTCCATCACGCCCGGTCCGCCGCCGGTGACGACGACATATTCCTTGTAATCGAGCTCCGCCGACTTTTCCGAGCAGAGCCGGGCGAACTTCTGGGCTTCCGTATAATAGACCGAGGCGGCCTCGAGATTGGCGCGCTGCGTTTCGTTGCGTGCGGCCCAAGCTTCCTGGCCGGGCGCGGGGATGCGCGCGCCGCCGAACATCACGACGGTCGATTTGATGCCGCGCTCGGCGAGCATCATCTCGACCTTCAGGAGTTCGAGTTGGAGGCGCACCGGGCGCAGCTCCTCGCGGCAGAGGAAATCGTCGTCGACATAGGCAAGCCGGTAGGCGGGATGGGCCGATTGCGGCGTCTGCGGCACCACGGCGGCGCGGTGCTTGTCCTGCGCGCTGTCGGCCAACGGATCCCACACGCCGTCCTTGCGGCGCAGGCTCTTCTTCTTCAGTCTTGCCATGTCATGTCCTGCTTTCTTCGCCCACGGGATTACCATTTCGCCCGTGCGACAGTATCTGCCGGAAAGGGGCTTCATCTTTCCCGACACTTGCTCTAGAGCATCTTGCAGATTGATGAAATCGACCTTCCGGTATCCCGACAATCAAAAATAAGTGTCGAAGTTTAAGGAATTCCGATGAGCACGTCCAACCTGTCCGCATTGTCCGCAACCATCGACCGCGCCTTCGAGGAACGGGACGGCATCAATACCGGAACGCGCGGCGAAGTCCGCGATGCGGTGGAGACGGCGTTGAACCTGCTGGACACCGGCAAGGTACGCGTCGCCGAGCGAGGCGAGGACGGCAACTGGACGGTCAACCAATGGCTCAAGAAGGCCGTGCTGCTCTCCTTCCGCCTGAACCCGATGGAAATCGTCAAGGGCGGCCCGGGCGAATCCTCCTGGTGGGACAAGGTACCCTCCAAGTTCGACGGCTGGAGCGTCAACGAATTCGAGAAGGCCGGTTTCCGCGCTGTGCCGAATTGCGTGGTGCGCCGCTCGGCCTATATCGCGCCGAATGCCATCCTGATGCCCTCCTTCGTCAATCTCGGCGCCTATGTCGGCGAGGGCACGATGGTCGATACCTGGGCGACGGTCGGCTCCTGCGCGCAGATCGGCAAGCATGTGCATCTCTCGGGCGGTGTGGGCATCGGCGGCGTGCTGGAGCCCATGCAGGCCGGCCCGACCATCATCGAGGACAATTGCTTCATCGGCGCCCGTTCGGAAGTCGTCGAAGGCTGCATCGTTCGTGAGGGCTCCGTGCTCGGTATGGGCGTCTTCATCGGCAAGTCGACCAAGATCGTCGACCGCGCCACCGGCGAAGTGACCTACGGCGAAGTGCCGGCCTATTCGGTCGTCGTCGCCGGCTCCATGCCCTCCGACAAGACCATGCCGAACGGCCTGCCCGCGCCCGGCCTCTACTGCGCCGTCATCGTCAAGCGCGTCGATGCCCAGACTCGCTCGAAGACCGGCATCAACGAACTGTTGCGAGACTAAGCCATGGCCGCCGTCGAGGAGCAGGGGCCGAGCCTCACCTGGCTCTTCTTCGGTTGGTCCGGCCGCCTCAGCCGTGCGCCCTTCGCGCTCGGCTGGGCCTTCTGGCTGATGCTGCTTTCGGCCGCGCTGACGCAGATCGTCATGGTGCCCAAGGAAGACCCGACCTTCCTGTTCTGGTCCTTCGTCTTCGTCGGCGTCGGCCTCGTGTCGACGGTCTCCTCCATCCTTTTGACGATCAAGCGGCTGCACGACATGAACCTGCCGGTGCCGCTGATCATTTGCCTGTTCATTCCCGCCATCTCATCTTCGCGCTCATCGCCTTCCTCGTCTGGCCCGGCACCAACGGCCCGAACGATTACGGGCGCGCGGCCAATCGTCCGAAGGACTGACGCTCGCTGTCCCTGGCTGCGCGTGACAAATCCCCGGCTGATCGCTACATCTCGATTCTCCCTGTTCTCATGCCGTGACCGCGTGCCTCATGACCTCTGCCGATCCGATCCAGAACCTTGCAACGCTTATCCGTTGCCCCTCCGTGACGCCGGCCGAGGGCGGCGCGCTGACGGCGCTTGCCGCCATGCTGGAGCCGCTCGGCTTCACGGTGGAGCGCATGGTCGCGGCGGAGCCCGGCATGCCCGATATCGAGAACCTCTATGCCCGCATCGGCACCGAGGGGCCGCACCTGATGTTCGCCGGCCATACGGATGTCGTGCCCGTCGGCGATGCGGCCGCCTGGACGCATGATCCGTTCGCCGCCGAGATCGCCAATGGCGAGATGTTCGGCCGCGGCGCCGTCGACATGAAGGGCGGCATCGCCTGCTTCGTCGCCGCCGTCGCACGCCATATCGAGAAAAACGGCCCGCCGAAGGGCTCTGTGTCCTTCCTCATCACCGGCGATGAGGAAGGTCCCGCCGTCAACGGCACGATCAAGCTCCTGCAATGGGCCGCCGAGCGCGGCGAGCGCTGGGATGCCTGCCTCGTCGGCGAGCCCACCAATCCCGACCAGCTTGGCGACATGATCAAGATCGGCCGGCGCGGCTCCGTCTCCGGCACCATCACCGTTCACGGCGTGCAGGGCCACGCCGCCTATCCGCATCTCGCCGACAATGCCGTGCGCGGCATCGTCACGCTGACGGATGCCTTGATGTATCCGCCCTTCGACGCCGGAACGGAAAGTTTCCAGCCGTCGAACCTCGAAGTGACGACCATCGACGTCGGCAACCGGGCGACCAATGTCGTGCCGGGCAAGGCGACGGCTAGCTTCAACATTCGCTTCAACGACACCTGGACCGCCGACACCGTGATGGGCGAGATCGTGCGCCGGCTCGATGCCGCGGCCGCCGACGAGAAGCTGCGCCCCGGCCGCGCGCCGCTCTCCTACGACATCACCTGGGCCGAGCGCCCAAGCCATGTCTTCCTGACGCGCAACAACGGCCTGATCGCCTCCATGTCGGGTGCCGTCGAAGCCGTCACCGGCCGGGCGCCGAAACTCTCGACGACGGGCGGTACGTCCGATGCGCGCTTCATCAAGGACTATTGCCCTGTGCTGGAATTCGGCCTCGTCGGCCAGACCATGCATATGGTGGACGAGCGCGTGGCGGTCGCCGATCTGGAAACGCTGACCGTGATCTACGAAACGTTCATCGAACGCTGGTTCGGCGATGCCCGGGCTTGATGAGGTCCTGTATTATCTGACCGGTGTCTACCTGCTCCTGAAACAGAAGCAGGAAGGCTTCGGCTGGCTGGACCTGACGATGCGCGGGCTGACGCGGTCCTTCTGGGCTGTGCTCTGGTGCCTGCCCGCCTTCGCCGTCATCTGGGCCTCGTGGCGGCTCTATTACCTCGCCGGCATGCCGGCGGAAACGCATGCCGGTGTCACCTTCCTCGTGAAGCTCGCTTTCATTGATCTCGTCGGCTGGCTGCTGCCCCTGGCGCTGCTGGCCGCGCTCGCCCGACCGCTCGGTTACGGCCAATATCTCGCGACCGTCGTGACGGCGAGCAACTGGATTGCCGTGCCCTTCGCCTATGCCGCGGCCATTCCCTTCGCGCTGACCTTGGTCCTGCCCGCCAGCGCGCCCTTTGCCAGCCTGCTGCTTTATGCGATCTTCGGCGCAAGCGTCGTGCTTCAGTTCCGGCTGGTCTGGATGTGTGTCGGCAAGCAGACGCTGCTCGCTTCCGCCATCACGGCGATTTTCGTGCTGTCGCCGATGATCGCCGGGCAGGAATTGCAGGGGCTGCTTGGCACGCTGCCGGCTTAGTAATCCACAGCCATGAAGTAGAGCCCGTCCGGCGGCGCTACCGGTCCACAGGCCTTGCGGTCCTGGGCTTCCAGCGCCTTGCGCACATCGTCCGCCGTCCATTTGCCTTCGCCGGCGAGCTTCAGCGTGCCGGCAAAGGAGCGGATCTGGTTGTGCAGGAAGCTTTGTGCGGACACCCTCATCTCGATGAGATCGCCGCTGCGCGTCACCTCCAGCCGGTCGATCGTCCGGATCGGGCTGTTCGCCTGGCACTGGGCGGCACGGAAGGTCGTGAAATCATGCCGGCCGACCAGCATCTGCCCGGCTTCATGCATGGCCTCATGGTCGAGTTCCTTCGTGACGAACCAGGCACGGTTCGCCTCCAGCGCCAGCGGCGCCTTGCGCGAGATGATGCGGTAGAGATAGTGCCGCTTCTTCGCGGAAAACCGCGCGTCGAAATCGTCGGGCACTTCGGCCGCATCGAGAATGGCGACACGTTCTCCCGCCATGCCGAGATGGGCGTTCAGCGCATTGCGCAGCGTGTGGTCTTGCCAGCTGCGCATGAGATCGGCATGCGCGACCTGTCCCATGGCATGCACGCCGGAATCCGTGCGTCCCGCGCCGCGAATGGACACGGTCTCCCCCGTCAGCGACAAGATCGCCGCCTCGACGGCGCCCTGCACGGAGGGACCGTTGTCCTGCCGCTGCCAGCCGACATAGGGCGTGCCGTCATATTCAATGCGCAGGCGATAGCGCGGCATCAGGAAAGGACCTGGCCGGCCGCGACGGGCGTGCCGCGCAGGAAATCGCCGGCCTCGAGCGGCTTGCCGCCGGCCTTCTGCAAGCGCACGAGCCGCACTGTGCCGCCATCGCCGCAGGCGATGGTCATGATGTCATCGACCACCGTACCGGCTGGCTTGCGGGTCGTTTCAGCGGCAAGGGCGCTGGCCAGAACCTTCACGCGCTCCGGCTTGCCGGCAATCGGCAACTCGAACCACGCGCCGGGGAAGGGCGAGAGGCCGCGGATATGGTTATGCACATCCCTGGCCGAACGGGAGAAGTCGATGCGTGTCTCCGCCTTGTCGATCTTGGCGGCATAGACGACACCGTCATCGGCCTGCGGCGTCAGAGACAGTTCGCCGGCCTCGAGCTTCGCCATGGCGTCCGCCATCAGCCTGCCGCCCACTTGCATCAGCTTGTCGTGCAGTTCGCCTGCCGTCATGCTGTCGGTGATCGCGACACGGCTGGTCATCGCGACGGGGCCTGTGTCAAGCCCCTTGTCCATTTTCATGACCATCATGCCCGTCTCGGAATCGCCCGCCATGATCGCCCGCTGGATGGGGGCGGCCCCGCGCCAGCGCGGCAGGAGCGAGGCATGGCCATTGTAGCAGCCGAGACGCGTGCCCGAGAGGATCGCCTCCGGCAGCAGCAGCCCATAGGCGACGACGACCGCTACGTCCGCATCCAGTTCGCGAAACGCCTCGCGCTCGGCGTCGTCGCGGAAGTTGACGGGCGTGCGGACGGGAATGCCGAGCAGCTCGGCGGCCTGATGCACCGGCGATTTCACCAGTTCCAGGCCGCGCCGCCCGGCGGGGCGGGGCGGCTGCGAATAGACGGCAACGATCTCGTGGCCGGCCTGCTTGAGGGCCGCTAGCGTGGGAACGGAGAAATCCGGCGTGCCCATGAAAATAATGCGAAGGGCCATCGGTCAGCCTCCGTGAGGTTAAGGTGGCTTCAGAGCGCCTTGCTGCCGCGCATCTTCGCGGCTTTGGTGAATTTGCGGATCACCATTTCGCGCTTCAGCTTGGAAATATGATCGATGAACAGCACGCCGTTCAGATGGTCGATCTCGTGCTGCAGGCAGGTGGCGAGCAGGCCGTCGGCCTGCGTCAGCTGTTCCTTGCCGTCGCGGTCCAGATGCTTGACGGTGATGCCGGCCGGGCGCTCGACCTCGGCATAATAATCCGGGATCGACAGGCAGCCTTCCTCATAGACAGACCGCGCATCCGTGGCGGCGACGATTTCGGGATTGATGAAGACGAGCGGCTGCTTGTCCTCGCCGTCCTTCGACACGTCGAGCACGAGCATGCGGCGGGGCACACCGATCTGGATGGCGGCAAGGCCGATACCGGGGGCATCGTACATGGTTTCCAGCATGTCGTCGGCGAGCGTCTTCACCTCGCTGTCAATGGTCTCGATTGGGTTCGAAACCTGGCGAAGGATCGGATCGGGAAGGATAATCAGCGGCTTGATGGTCATGCGCCTCCTTAGCGCGGTTTTTTTGCGCTTTCAATCGGCTTGGCCGTTCCGAGGCGGTCGGTACATCGAATTTGTTCACGTTATGATCTGTTTTCCGCGGCAAACCATGGTATGGTCGCCGAATGATTGATCCTTCCTTCGATAGTCTCGTCGCCTCTCTGCTCGCGCGGTTCGGTGGTCCCGGCCCGGTGCTGGTGCTGCTTATGGCCGTGCTTCTCGGCATATTTGCTCTGCTGTCGGCACGCCGCAGCCAGGCACGCCGGCGCGAAGAGGCCGCGATGGCGGAGCTGCGGTTCACCGCGCTTCTGAAGGCGCAGACGGAAATGCAGGGGCGTGTCGCCGCCATGGCCGAGGTCTTCGGTGCCAAGCAGTCGGAGACCAACCAGGCGATCAACACGCGGCTCGACGGGCTGACCCAGCGGCTCGGCCAGTCGATTTCCGAACAGACCCGCGCCACACATGAGAACCTGCGCCGCCTGCAGGAGCGTCTTGCCGTCATCGACACGGCCCAGACCAATATCCAGTCGCTGGCCAAGGACGTTGTCGGCTTGCAGGCGATCCTCTCCAACAAGCAGACGCGGGGCGCCTTCGGCCAGTCGCGCATGGAGACGATCATCGCCGATGCCCTGCCGTCGGGCGCCTACCAGTTCCAGGCGCAGCTTTCCAACGGTGTGCGCCCCGACTGCACCATCCGCATGCCGAACGGCCAGCCGCCACTGGTCGTCGACGCGAAGTTTCCGCTGGAGGCCTGGAACGCCATGTCGGACGGGCGCTCGCCGGAGGCGGCCAAGGCCGCCGCCCAGCAGTTTCGCCGCGACATGGAAATCCATATCCGTGACATCTCGGAAAAATACCTCCTGACCGGCGAGACGCAGGACACCGCTTTCCTCTTCGTGCCCTCGGAATCGATCTTCGCCAGTATTCACGAGAATTTCGAAGCCGTCGTGCAGAAGGCGCACCGCGCCCGCATCGTCATCGTCTCGCCCTCGCTCTTGATGCTCTCCGTGCAGGTGCTGCAGGCGCTCCTGAAGGATCAGCGCATGCGCGAGCAGGCCCATGTCATCCAGGGCGAGGTCGTCAGGCTGATGGACGATTTGACGCGGCTCGATGACCGGGTGCGCAAGCTGCACGGCCATTTTACCTCCGCCCAGAAGGACGTGGACCTGATTCTCACATCGACGGAAAAGCTTGCGCGCCGCGGCGCGCGCATCGGCGAACTGGAATTCGAGACAGTTTCGGCGCCTTCTCCACAGGCGGAAACAACAGTTGAAAGCCGGTCGGGCCAGTTGCGCTTGAGGATAGTTGACGAGGACTGACCGCCTCAGGCAGTGTCCGTCGGAAACAACAGGGGCAACTCTCATGATCACCGTCTTAGGCTCCATCAACATGGACCTCATCGCCACGCCTAAACGCCTGCCGAAGCCCGGTGAAACCGTCATGGGCACAAGCTTCACAACTGCTGCCGGCGGCAAGGGTGCCAACCAGGCGCTCGCCGCCCGTCGTGCCGGCGCGATGGTGCGCATGGCCGGCGCCGTCGGCGATGATCGTCTCGGCAGCCAGGCGCTCGCGCTGCTCGCCGATGCGGCTGTCGATCTCAACGGCGTACGCTATGCCGCCGAGGCCACGGGCACCGCCCATATCCTCGTTGCCGAAGATGACGGTGAGAATGTCATCGTCGTCGTGCCCGGCGCCAACGCCACCGTTACCGGGGAGGATGCCCGCCGCACGGTCGGCGCCATGACGCGCGGCGACTATCTGATGCTGCAGTTCGAGATATTGAACAGCTCTATCGAGGCGGCCCTTGTCGCCGCCAAACAGAAGGGCGTGACCTCGATCGTCAACATCGCGCCCTTCGGCGCGGACGCCCGCCGTCTCGGCGCTATGGCCGATATCCTCGTCGCCAACGAGACGGAATTCGATCTCTATGTCGGCAAGGGCGAATTGACCGACGAGGCGCGCGAGGCGACCCTGCGGGCGCTGCATGCCGAAAGCAGCCAGACGATCATCGTGACGCTCGGCGCCGATGGCGTCATCGCCATCCGCAAGGGCGAGATCTTCCGCGCTGCCGGCCTTGCCATCGAGCCGGTCGATACGGTGGGGGCGGGCGATACGTTCTGCGGTTATCTCGCCGCCTCGCTCGATGCCGGCCTCGCTTTCAAGGATGCGTTGCGGCGTGCCTCCGTCGCAGGCTCGCTTGCCTGCCTCAAGCCGGGCGCCCAGCCGTCGATCCCCTTCGCCGCAACCGTCGATGCGAATATCTAGGGACGAAATACAACTGCGGCGTCACCAGGATTTCACAGATGGCAAATCAGGCGTCGCATTGCGCGCGACGCCTGAGAATTCAACCGGTTGAGCCGGTTCATAGCATCGACGCTTGGTTATTTATTAATATTTTATGGGTTACTGAAGTCTTCAGACGCCGCGCCTTCGAGGAAGCGGCCGTCTCTGGCGCTGGTCCTGCGCCCCGCCCTCCATGATGGAGATCCCCTGCCCAGTGAATGTGCTTCTTCGCGGCCGTCCGCCGCGGACGTCTATCATCGTGAGGATTTCATGTTCAAGTTCAAGGCCAAGTCGCTCGCGACGAAGCTTATCGTGGTCACCGGCGGCACGATCGCCCTGGTGCTGCTCGCTTCCAATACCGTCCTGATCGGCCAGACCCAGAGCCGCGTTTCCGATCTCGTCTATACGCAGGCCGATACCGAAGCGAAGGCGATCGCCTCTGACATCGCCGCCGATATCGGCGCGCTTGCCGGCGCCGCGCGCGCCATGGGCGGCGTCATCGAGCAGGGTCACACGGCTGGCTTCCTGGACCGCAAGGACGTCGTCGCCATCCTCAAGGCGAACACCGAGAAGAACAGCTTCGCGCTCGGCAGCTGGTTTGCCGAAGAGCCGAACGCCTTCGACGGCAAGTCGCGCGAGACGGCGGAACAGCTGGAGACCGGCACCCACAAGGACGGCTCGTTCAACCCCTACTGGACGAAGCGCAAGGACGGTAACATCACGCTGTCGACCTTCGAATCCGATTACAAGGCCGAATGGTATTCGCTCGCCGCCAAGAGCGGCAAGGGCGCCATGAGCCAGCCCTACCAGGAAACCTCCACCGGCGACGGCCTGACGATGGCTTCCATCGCCTATCCGGTCAATGTCAACGGCAAGATGATCGGCGTCACCGGCGTCGACGTATCGCTGAAGACCCTCTACGAGAAACTCAGCCAGCTGAAGCCCTTCGGCGAAGGCCGCGTCATGCTGGTCTCCCAGGGCGCCAAGTGGATCGTCGCCCCGACGGTCGAGCTGCTGATGAAGGAATATGACGGCGAAGGCAACGAGGTGGTGAAGGACTCGCTGGCGACCGGAAAGATCGGCCATATCGCCAACCTCACCTTCGGCGAACTCGCCTCCTTCGACCGCGTCGTCTATCCGTTCGCGCTGCCCGACATCAACACGACCTGGGCCGTCATTGTCGACGTGCCGCGCGCCGCGATCAACGCGCCGGTGCAAGATCAGACCTTTATGATGATCGTCGGCGGCCTGATCGTTCTGGGTGCCGTGCTCGCTGGCCTCTATTTCGCGGTGCGCACCTTCGTGCAGAAGCCGCTCGCCGGTCTCGTCGCCGACGTCGCGACACTGAGCAACGGCGTCTATACCCAGCCCATCGCCGGCCAGGATCGTTCGGACGAGACGGGCTCGGTCGCCAAGGCGCTGGAAGGCTTCCGTCATCAGCTGGCCGATACCAAGCGCCTGGAAGCCGAAGCCAACAGCCAGCGCCAGCTGACGGAGGCCGAACGCGGCCGTTCGGAAGCCGAGCGCGCCGAATCGAGCGCCCTGCAGCGCGATATCGTCGCCCGCCTCGGCGACGGCCTTGCACAGCTGTCGTCCGGCAACCTGACCTTCCGTCTGTCGGGCGATTTCCCCGGCGAATACGGCAAGCTCAAGACCGATTTCAACTCGGCCATCGCCAGCCTCGAAGAGACGATCCAGACGGTCAACACCTCGGTCGGCAATATCGGCGGCGGCACGGGTGAAATCTCCCGCGGCGCAGCCGACCTGTCGCACCGCACCGAACAGCAGGCCGCAAGCCTGGAAGAAACCGCAGCCGCCCTCGACGAACTGACCTCGCAGGTCAATTCGAGCGCCGACAATGCCCGCGTTGCCGCCAAATCCGTGGAAACGGCCAGCAGCGATGCCAGCAAGTCCGGCGAGGTCGTGCAGAAGGCGATCGCCGCCATGCATGGCATCGAGCATTCCTCGGGCGAAATTTCCAACATCATCGGCGTCATCGACGAGATTGCCTTCCAGACCAACCTTCTGGCGCTGAATGCCGGCGTCGAGGCGGCCCGCGCCGGTGAAGCCGGCAAGGGCTTTGCGGTCGTCGCACAGGAAGTGCGCGAGCTCGCCCAGCGCTCGGCCAAGGCGGCCAAGGAGATCAAGGCGCTGATCAACACCTCGGAAGTGCAGGTGCGTGAAGGTGTGGATCTCGTCGGCAAGGCCGGCGAGGCGCTGGAAAACATCGCCGACCAGGTCATCCAGATCAACGGCCTGATCCGCCAGATCTCGCAGTCGGCCTCCGAACAGGCCGTCGGCCTCAAGGAGATCAACTCTGCCGTCAATCAGATGGACCAGGTGACACAGCAGAACGCCGCGATGGTGGAGGAAACCACTGCCGCCTCGATGGCGCTGAACGACGAAGCGCAGACGCTGAAGTCGCTGGTTGCCCGCTTCCGCGCCGGCGCCGCTGCGGCAGCTGCCCAGCCGACGCAGCAGGCGGCGCGTCCGCAGGCTGCCGCGCGCAGCAGCTACCAGGCACCGCGCACCACCGCCCGCGCCATCCCGCAGGTCGCCGGCAACACCGCACTTGCCCAGGACAACTGGGAAGAGTTCTGAGGCGAAGCCGAGCGAACCAAACAGAAAGGCCGGCTGAAACGCCGGCCTTTTTCGTTTGCGATGCCGGCGTAAAAAGACGCCCCGGTTTTGAGGCCGGGGCGTTCAGTCGGACGTGCTGTTGCGAGGAGGATTACCGCTTGGGGCGCTTGCCGAGTTCGTCCTGCGTGAGGAAGCCGTCGCCGTTGCGGTCGCGCTGCTTGAACAGCGCGGCGGTAGCGGGTTCCATTTCGGCCTTGGTCATCGAACCGTTCTTGTCCGCGTCGGCGCGCTCGAACATGCGGGCGCCCATACGGTCCATGCGGGCTTCGCCAAGCGCTTCACGGGCGGCCTTGCGGGCTTCCTCGTCGGTCGATTTCACCGCGCGGAAAGCCTTGCGGGCGTCGCGGAACGCGTCCCGTTTGGCATCGACTTCCGCCTTGGAGACTTCGCCGTTCTTGTCGGTATCGAAGCGCTCGAAGGTCTTGGTGGCCTGGGCCAGCATCTCGGCCTGGGAGACCTTGCCGTCGCCATCGGTGTCGAGACGCTTCAGCATGCGCTCGGCGCGCTCTTCGCCGCCCTTGCCGTGGCCCTTTCCGTGATGGCCCTTGCCCTTCATCGCGCCGGCATCCGCCGTATCGAGGGCGCCATCCTTGTTGCCGTCGCGATGCGCGAAAATCGTCTCCGCCGCGGCAAGCACTTCGGTTTGCGAGAGCGAGCCGTTCTTGTCCGTATCGGTCCGGTCGAACATCTTTCCGGCACCCGGCAGCATGAAGGGACCTGCAGCCTGGAGCGCCTGGCGGGCCTTGTCCTTGTCTGCATCCGCAGCATTGCGAACGGCCTTGCGGGCCTCCTTGAAGGCCGCATGGCGTGCCTTGATTTCGTCCTTCGTTACCTGGCCATTGCCATCGGCATCGAAGGTCTTGAAGGCGGCGGAGGCATTGGCCTTGAACTCGTCGAGCGAGACCTTGCCGTCCTTGTTGGTATAGAGGCGTTCGATCATCGCGGCATGGCGCTGATGATGTTTGCCTTCGCCCTTGGCGGCGAAAGCGGGTGCCGCGGCACCGGAGAGAAGAAGGCCGGCGGCGACGGCGCCGAGAAGAAGTTCCTTTTTAGCCATGGTCGTTCCTTTCATCCATCATGTCCCTTGAAAGACAGGATAGAGGGAACGCTGGCGGGTGCCAGTTACAAATTGGTAATTCAACCCTTTGGCCGAAAAGGGTTTTTTCCGTGTCCGGAATGTGTCGGGCTTAATTAGAGAAGCGCGTTGAGGAAGGCCGTGAGGTTCGACGTCGCATAGTCGATATGCCGGTCGTCGTCGCTGCGCTTTTCCCAGGCATCGACGAATTCGTGATCCGCATCCTGCGGCACGAGCAGCACGGTCTTCATGCCGAGCGCCTTGGGCACCACGAGATTGCGCGGCAGGTCCTCGAACATCACGGCATGCGGCGTATCCACCCGGTGCAGCGCCATGAACTTGTCATAGGTGGCACCCGCCGGCTTCGGCACATATTCGGCCGCCACGATGTCGAAGACGTCGTCGAAATGGTGGAAGATGCCAAGCGCCCTGGCGGCCATCTCCGCATGTTTCACACTGCCGTTGGTGAAGATGAACTTGCGGCCGGGCAGCGCCTGGATCGCCTCGCCGAGCGAAAGATCGGGCGACAGCACGTCGTAATTGATGGCGTGCGCCTTCTCCAAAAAGTCGGCCGGATCGATCTTGTGGTGGATCATCAGCCCGTTCAGCGTCGTGCCGTGATCGTAGTAATACTGCTTCTGCAGGGCGCGCGCGTCTTCGCGCGACAGGCCGAGCAGGGCCGAGACATAGGCCGTCATGTTCTTGTCGATCTGGGCGAAGAGATCGATGTGATGCGGGTACAGCGTGTTGTCGAGGTCGAAGACCCAGTCACGCACGGCGGAAAAGTCGGCTTTGTTCGGAAGATCGCTCATAGGGCGTCTTATGGCACGGGGGACCGTCGAGGAAAACGGAATTTTCGCGGCCGGGCCTTGCAGATGATGGATTTGCGGCAACCCGCATGCTAGCGGCAGGGCATGGAACTCTGGATCCCCATCACCATCGCCGCCGCCTTCCTGCAGAACCTGCGTTCGGCCCTGCAAAAACATCTTCAGGGCAAGCTCGGCACGCGCGGCGCGAGCTTCGTGCGCTTCGGCTACGGCTTTCCGCTGGCCATTCTCTACGTGGTCGTGCTGCACTGGGGTGTCGGGCTTGCTTTCCCCACGCTCAATTGGAACTTCGCCTTCTGGGCGGTGGTCGGCGGTCTGGCGCAGATCTTCGCGACCATGCTGCTGGTCTATCTCTTTTCGCTCCGGAATTTCGCGGTCGGCACGGCCTATTCTAAGACCGAGCCGGTGCAGGCGGCGATCTTCGGCTTCGTGCTGCTCGGCGAGCGCATCACGCCGGGTGCCATCGTTGCCATCGTGGTCGGCGTCATCGGCGTAATGCTGATTTCCGTTGCCCGCGCGCCGCTCTCCTGGCGCAACACATTCGCGGCGCTCACCAGCCGCACCGCGCTGATCGGCATCGCCTCCGGCGCGGTCTTCGGCGTCTCGGCCGTTGCCTATCGCAGCGCGTCGCTATCGCTGGACGGTCCCGGCCCGATCATGAATGCGGCCGTGACGCTCGCCTGCGTCACCACCTTCCAGACGGCCTTCATGCTGGTCTGGATGCTGTGGAAGGATAAAAACGAGATCGTGCAGGTCTTGAGGAGCTGGCGCTCGTCGGCGCTGGTCGGCATTGCCGGGGTGCTGGGCTCGGCCTGCTGGTTCACGGCGATGAGCCTGCAGCAGGTCGCCTATGTGCGCGCGCTCGGCCAGATCGAGCTCGTCTTCACCTTCATGGCCTCCTACTTCCTGTTCCATGAGCGGGTGAACCGTACGGAAGTGGTGGGGTGCCTCTTGATCGTCTGCGGCATCCTCGGCCTGCTCTTTTGGTGAGGTACCGGCGGCGCGAGGCCGCCGGCGGAGCGTCTCAGGGCACGATGAGCGTGCCCGCGCCGTGTTCGGTGAAAATTTCCAGCAGCACGGAATGGGCGGTCTTGCCATTCAGGATGACGACGCCCTGCACGCCGGCCTTGATGGCGCCGATGCAGGTCTCGACCTTCGGGATCATGCCGCCGGAGATCGTGCCGTCCTTGATGAGTTCGCGCGCCTGGGCGACCGACAATTCCTTGATGAGCTGACCGTTTTTGTCGAGCACGCCGGGAACATCCGTCAGGAACAGCAGGCGCGTGGCGTTCAGCGCGCCGGCGATGGCGCCGGCGAAGGTGTCGGCATTGATGTTGTAGGTATGGCCGTCGCGGCCGGGCGCGACCGGGGCAATGACCGGGATCATCTCGGACTTGGCGAGCAGGTCGATCAGCGTGCGGTCGACTTCCACCACCTCGCCGACGAAGCCCAGGTCGAGGATGCGCTCTATATTGCTGTCGGGATCGACGACGGTCTTCTTGGCCTTTTCGGCGAAGACCATGTTGCCGTCCTTGCCGCACAGGCCGATCGCCCATTCGCCCGTCTGGTTGATCAGCGCGACGATCTCCTTGTTGATCGAACCGGCCAGCACCATCTCGACGATCTCGACCGTCTTCTGGTCGGTGACGCGCAGGCCCCCTTCGAACTTCGATTCGATGCCCATCTTGCTCAGCATCGCGCCGATCTGCGGGCCGCCGCCATGCACGACGATCGGGTTGACGCCCGACTGCTTCAAAAGCGCGATATCGCTGGCGAAAGCCTTGCCGAGTTCCGGATTGCCCATGGCGTGGCCGCCGTATTTCACCACGATTGTCTTGTTCTCGTAGCGCTGCATATAGGGCAGGGCCTGGGCGAGAAGGCGGGCTTGGGTTTCGCTTTCGGATAGGGACATGGCGGCCTCGTCGGATTGGATGGGCGCCTGTTTAACGCATGTTTTGTGACGATGGAATGATCCGCCGGCCACATTGCTGCGTAGGGCCAGAAAAAGACTTCGCCCCAAGCAACGGGAGCCGCATGTGGCCGGCAATGACATATCCTACCTGATCGGCCGCGTGTCCCTGAAGGACCGCAAGGCGTTTTCCGTGCTCTATGAAAAAAGCGCGTCGAAACTTTTCGGCATCTGTTTCCGTATCCTCAGGGATAGAAGCGAGGCGGAAGAGGCATTGCAGGACGTCTATGTGAAAATCTGGCAGCGCGCCGACCGCTATGTGGAAAGCGAGACCAACCCGATGGCATGGCTCGCGGCGATTGCGCGAAATCAGGCAATCGATCTCGTCAGGGCGCGAAGACCGGTGGCATCGGATATCGATGCGGCCTATGATATCGCCGACCCGCTCATGACGCCGGAGGAGGCGGTTGTGCTGAGGTCGGAGGGCCGCCGGATCGATGGCTGCATGGAAACGCTGGAGCCCGACCGGGCATTGGCGGTTCGGCGTGCCTATATAGAGGGTCTGAGCTACGAAGAGCTTGCCGACATCCATGGCGTGCCCTTGAACACGATGCGAACCTGGCTTCGTCGAAGCCTGTTGAAACTGAGAGAGTGCATGAGCCGATGACGGCGTCCGACAAAGAGATGAGAGACCCCCGCCGTGACGAGGTGATCGCCGGCGAATATGTGCTCGGGGTGCTTTCGGCCGAAGACCGCCGCAAGGTGGAGGCGCGGCTTGCCAAGGACCGCCAGTTTGCCGCCATGGTGAACCGCTGGGAGGAAAACCTCTCGACCTTCAACGACGATTACGAGGCGCTGCAACCGCCGCCGCGCGCCTATTCCGCCATCGAGCAGCGTATCCTGGGCACCGCGCCGCCGGATGCGGCCTTTTCCGGCAAGGTGGCCGGCGGCTTCTGGAATTCGTTGGCGTTGTGGCGTTCACTTGCCCTTGCCTCGCTGGTGACGTCCGTCGGCCTCGCACTGTCGATGAGCACGCTGATGGCGCCGCGCCCGATGAGCAGCGGCCGGCTGGTGGCGGACCTCGCGGGCGAGAACGCGGCCATCAATCTCGTCGCCCGCTACGACGAGGCCAATGGCGCGCTGCGCATCACGCCCGTCGCCGCCGGCAAGCAGAAGGAAAAGTCGCTGGAGCTGTGGCTCGTCGAGGAGGGCAAATCGCCGGTCTCGCTCGGGGTGCTGCCGCAGACGGGCGAGGGGGAACTGGCCGTTCCCGCCGTTATGCGCGGCCGTCTCGTGCAGGGGGCCGTGCTGGCCGTCAGCGTCGAGCCTTTCGGCGGTTCGCCGACGGGAAGCGCGACCGGCCCGGTCATCGCCTCGGGGGCCGCCCGGTTCGAGTGAGATCCTAAAGGATTGTCTCACGCAAGCCGCGCTCTGCGCGGCTTTTTTGTTGTAAAATCAGGTCTCTATAAAAAAGATCGTCCCGCCTGAAACTCTTTTTCGAAAGGTCCCGTTGCTCGCAAGGATTGCCCCATGGGCATCGCAACAGGGAGGTCCCGCATGTCGCGGGCCGAAAAGAAGGACAATCCCGCCATGATCCGTTTCACGCTCCGCACCGCCGCCCTCGCCACGGTCTTCACGCTCGGTGCTTTTGCCGCCCATGCCGAAAACCCGATGGTCGGCGGGGCGCCGATGTATGCCGAAAAGAACATCGTCGAAAACGCCGTCAATTCGAAGGATCACACGACGCTGGTCGCTGCCGTTAAGGCTGCTGGCCTCGTCGAAACGCTTTCCGGCAAGGGCCCGTTCACGGTCTTCGCGCCGACCAATGAAGCCTTCGAGGCGCTGCCGGCGGGTACGGTCGATACGTTGCTGAAGCCGGAGAACAAGGACCAGCTCACCAAGGTGCTGACCTGCCATGTCGTGGCGGCCGATGCGATGTCGGATGCGATCGGCAAGATGATCAAGGACGATGGCGGTGCGCACCCGGTCAAGACGGTCGGCGGCTGCACGCTGACGGCGAAGATGGATGGTGACAAGATCACGCTGACCGACGAGACGGGCGGTGTCGCGACCGTGACGATTGCCGACGTCAAGCAGTCGAACGGCGTCATCCATGTCATCGACAAGGTTCTGCTGCCGAAGGCCTGAGCCTCAAGGTCCCGCGTCGTTCATGAACCCGCGCGGGATACCAGCCCCTCGCCAGCCCTGGCCGCCGGTCTTCCGGCGGCCTTTTTCCTGTGCGCCGTCTTTTTAACGTTCAATGGCCGTCAGGATGGCGTTGCGCAGTTCGTCGAGGCCGCGCCCCTTTTCCGAGGAGGTGGACAGCACCTCCGGGTAGGCGGCAGGGCGCTTGACGATCTTCAGCCGGGTTTCTTCGATCAGGCGCGGCACGCCGGCATCCTTGATCTTGTCGGTCTTGGTCAGCACGACCTGATAGGAGACGGCGGCCTTGTCGAGCAGGGTCAGCACTTCTTCGTCGTTCTTCTTGATGCCGTGGCGGCTATCGATCAGCACATAGACGCGCTTCAGCGTGGAGCGGCCACGCAGATAATCGAAGACCAGCTTGGTCCAGGCATCGACATGGTCCTTTGGTGCCTGCGCATAGCCGTAGCCGGGCATGTCGACGAGCGCCATCGGTGGCATGTCGTCCTCTGCACCGGAATAGCCGTCGGGCACGAAATAGTTGAGTTCCTGCGTGCGGCCGGGCGTGTTGGAGGTGCGGGCGAGGCCCTTGTGGCCGACCAGCGCATTGATCAGCGACGACTTGCCGACATTCGAGCGGCCGGCAAAGGCGATCTCCGGCGGGCCCTCGGGCGGCAGGAATTTCATGGCCGGCACGCCGCGGATGAAGATCCACGGCCTGCCGAACAGCGGCTTGTCGCCCGGTGAGGTCGTCTCGGTCATGGTTTCGGCCTTTTTTGTCAGGCCCCCGGCTTCCGGGTTTTGGCCGCGAAAGTCAAGCGCGGCGCTGCCGCCAGAGTTCGACGCCGAGATAGCAGATGAGGGCCGTCAGCACGATGATGCCGCCGATGACCGTATAGGGGCTCGGGATTTCGCCATGGATGAGTGCCACCCAGAGCGGCCCCAGCACCGTCTCGGCGGTGCCGAGCAGGGCGGCGAGCGCGGACGGGATGAGGCGCGCGCCGGTGACGAAGAGCGCGAGGCCGAGGCCGAAATTCAGTGCACCGAAGACGACGAGGATGCCGAGTTCGCCGGCCGTGATGGCAAAGCCGGAAGCCTGGCTTGCCGCCGTCGTGCCGGCGATGACGGTGCCGAGGAAGACCGCCGGCGTCATGCGCACATGGGCGAAGCGGCGGGTGATGATCGTCGCGGTGGCAAAGGCGAAGGCGATGAGGAGGGCGAGAGCATCACCGATCATCGAGCTGCCGCCGCCCAGCGATTCCGACACCATGATCGCGACGCCGCCGATCACGGCGGCGATGGCGACCCAGGTATGTGTGGCGATCTTTTCGCGAAACAGCATCCAGGCCATCAGGGCGGCGATCAGCGGCACGCCGGCCTGGATCAGCATGACATTGGCGACGGTCGTATAGGCGAGCGCCAGGATGAAGGAGGTAGAGGCGGTGGCAAAACAGATGCCGACAGCAATGCCGGCAAGCCCCATGCCCTTGAAGAGCTGCACGGTGCCGCGCGGCCCGTCGCGCACCAGCATGAAGCCGAGGAGGAACAGGGCGGCGAAGAGCGAACGCCAGAAGACGACCGTCCAGCCGTCCTCGATATGCAGGAAACGCGCCAGCGTGCCACCGAAGCTCCAAGCAACGGCCGCGCCCAGCACCAGAGCCGCGCCAAAACCCTGGCCCCGGCTTTCCGGAAGGCTGGGCGTGGCCGGAAGGGTGGAGGCGGAGGACATGGGACGCTCGCGGAAAAGGAATTGTCGCGAGCATGACAGGGAAGCGCCCGCGCTGCTCCCATGCCAGCGACGAGGCGATGTCGCAAGCGGGCCTGGCAGAAGGCCTTTAAAAACAAAACCCCGGCACATGGCCGGGGTCCGTGTCTCTCAATCCTGAAAGCGTCAGGACGATGGTTTGGTTTTCTTGCCGAACAATCCCTTGAGATTGTCGAAGAGCTCGATCTTCACGCCGTGGCGCTTCATGATGATACCCTGCTGGATGATCGAGAGCGTGTTGTTCCAGGCCCAGTAGATCACCAGGCCGGCCGGGAAGGTCGCCAGCATGAAGGTGAAGATCAGCGGCATCCAGGTGAAGATCATCGCCTGGGTCGGATCCGGCGGCGTCGGGTTCATGCGCATCTGCAGGAACATGGTGACACCCATGATGAGCGGCCAGACGCCGATCATCAGGAAGTGCGGCACGTCGTAGGGCAGAAGGCCGAAGAGGTTGAACAACGACGTCGGATCGGGCGCGGACAGGTCGTGAATCCAGCCGAAGAACGGAGCATGGCGCATTTCGATGGTGACGTAGATCACCTTGTAGAGCGCGAAGAAGACCGGGATCTGCAGGAGGATCGGCCAGCAGCCGGCCAGCGGATTGATCTTCTCTTCCTTGTAGAGCTGCATCGTGGCCTGCTGCAGCGCCATGCGGTCGTCGCCGTGCTTGGCCTTCAGCTCTTCCATCTTCGGCTGCATCTTCTTCATGTTCGCCATGGAAGCGTACTGCTTGCTGGCGAGCGGGAAGAACAGGCCCTTCACGACGATCGTGGTGATCAGGATCGCGATGCCGAAATTACCGAAATAACGGAAGAAGAAGTCCATCAGCTGGAACATCGGCTTGGTGAAGAACCAGAACCAGCCCCAGTCGATCATCAGGTCGAAATGCGGGATCGACAGGGACGTCTTGTACTGGTCGATGACGGGCACTTCCTTGGCACCGCCGAAGAGCAGGTTCTTGACGTCGGTCTTTTGGCCGGGCGCGATGGTGATGTCGTCCTGGCGGTAGTCTGCCTGGTAGCGCGGGCGGCCGTCGGTGAAGTAGGAGAAGCGCGTGTCGTAGGGAGTGGCCTGCGGCGGCACGAGCGCGGTCGCCCAGTACTTGTCGGTGATGCCGAGCCAGCCGCCGGTCGCCTTGCCTGGTGCGACGGTCGTGTCTTCCTCGGTCGTCTTGTACTTCACCTCGTGCAGGCCGAGATCGCCGAGCACGCCGATGAAGCCTTCGTGCAGCACGTAGACTGAGGGTGTCGAGGGCTTGAAGAAGCGCGTCGTGCGGCCGTAGGGCGAGAGCGCGATGGCGGCTTGCGTGCGGTTCTCGATGCTGTCGTCGATGGTGAACATGTAATGTTCGTCGACCGAGATGGTGCGGGTGAAGACGACGCCCTTGTCATTGGTGAAGGTGAGCTTCACGGGTGTCGTCTGCGTCAGCTTGCCGGTGCCGTCCTGCGTCCAGACGGTCTGCGGGCCGGGAACGGTGCCCGTCGCGTCGCTGCCGACATAGCCGACTTCGGCGAAATAGCCGTGCTCGGTCTCGGCGGGGCTCAGAAGCGTGATGATCGGGCTCGTCTTATCGACGGTCTCGTGGAATTCCTTGAGCTTCAGGTCGTCGAAGCGGGCACCGGTCAGGTTGATCGAGCCGGCGAGCGAGGGCGTGTCGATCTCGACGCGGGCGGACTTGGCGATCGCGGCGTCGCGCGTCTCGGTCGTCGTGCCCGTGGCCGCGCCGCCCGGCAGGGTGCCGTTGGTCGCGGTCGTCGTCGTTGCGGTGCCGTCGGCGGCCGTCGTCGTCTGCTGCGTCTGGGTGGCCTGCTGCGCTTCCAGCGCGGCGCGGTCCTTGTCCAGCTTGGGGTTCACATAGAGGAACTGCCACGCGACGAGGATCAGCACGGACAGTGCGATCGCCACGAAATAATTGCGGTTGTTTTCCATCACTCTTTCCCGGGAGCAGCAGGGCGCTGCTGCTTTTGTTTCTGCCGCGTCGCGATCCGGTCCTTCAGACCGGCCTTCAAGGTTTCGAAGGACGCGCCGAGCACATCCCTTCTGGCGACAACCACATAGTCGTGTCCGGGCTCCA